>JAGAPJ010000110.1 GCA_017623315.1 Clostridia bacterium
ATTTCTAATTTTTGTTCTTTAGTCCATACTCGTTTCTTTTGTCCTTTTTTCATTTTATATACCTCCCGTTATATTTTAGCATAAGAAAAAGGTAGATACATGGTGGTTTTCCATGTGTCTACCTTTATTTTACTATTGCACCGTTCGGGTGGTTTTTTATTATTCTAAAATATAAATTTCAGCTTGGCGGATGCCAAAGTTAATGCACTGGCGTTCGGTATCCATAAATAAGTCAATACCTGTGGGGTGCTTTTTAATAAATCCGCCCGTATCGGCCGCTACGGCATAACCGTAAATATACTTACCGTCAACTGTTTTAATAAACATTTTTGTGCCATATGGGATAATTTTGGGGTTAACTGCAATGTGACCGGGCTTGGGCCAAACACCTGTTGCAGTCTTATGACCGGTATGGGTGTAAGCGGTAGCGCGTACCGTCATTTTAGATTTAAATTTAACGGGAACACCGTTAGCGTCGAGCTCAATTGTCTTTGAGGGAACAATGGTTGAAACCCAGTTATTCGGATTCGCAGGTATGGGCTTAGTACCCATAAGCTGAACAGCATTGACAGGCTGTGTTAAAACTGTGGTGGAAACAATTTCCTTTAAGGTGGGAACACCGTTTACAAATTTTTGGTTGTAGTTAACAAGTTGTGAGCCTTTAACACCGGGTTTTGTAACCTTGGAAACACCCTTATTTAAAGCGGAGGTGTATTCGGTTTTAGTTTCAAAGGGAATTGCTTCGGTGTAGGTACCGCTTGTGTAACCAATATCGGCATAGTCGATATATTCGGTTTTTGTAATTTTGGTGTCAAGTGCGGGTTCAACAAAGTCGTGTTCGTCAACGGTAAAGCCAGCTTGCGCTAATGCGTCAGCCACGGTGCCGCCAAAGAATTTAATTTCGGTTGTTTTATCGCCCTGTGTAATGTATACGGGAAAACCATAGGTAATGTGTACTGAAGTTGTTCCGTAAAAATTGTTGGTGTTTATAATTTCGTATTTGTCGGACTTAAACTTCATTTTAACCATAACCGATGCTACGTTTCTTGAAAGCGAGGTTACGGTATAGGTTTTTTCACCGTCAAAAACTTCAATCGTGTGGATTGATGTGTGCAGTAAAGTAACTACTGCGATGGTAAGGGCTGTAAGCATGCTTAATGCTCTTAATCGCATATGCTTGTTATTTACAAACTGAAACAAGCCATACTTTATTTTTTCTATCATCCAATAACTCCTTTAATTTGGGCTAAAAAGTTTAATTTTTTACAGCCCATTTTTTAAAAGCCTATGGTATTATATCCATTTTCGCCTTAAAAGTCAAAAAACTAAAGTGGGTCAATTTTGGTTACTTTGTGCATAAAAATGCCTCTAAAAAAGGTTACAAAGTTGTAACTATTTCGAAAAACGGCATATTTTGCTTATTTTTTTGTGCAAAGTAACAAAAAATCGACCTTTCGGTTTATATGTTTAGTATAACAACCCGCCAAGTCACAAAGTATAGTGGTTATAGCGTTGTGTTTCGCGGGTGACAACTAAATATTGTGTTTAAAAAACTTTACAAAATTTATTGTGTGTGGTATATTTATAAGGTAAATTAACGACTTTTTAGCACATTATATATTATATGCGGCATTATTTGGCTTTATGCTATGCCTGAAAGGTTTCAGCTATGCTTTGGTTTTCAAAACGCAAAAAAATAAAAGAAAACCCTGCCCTCCGTGAAATGGATGGCAGGGAGGTTAAATACGTTACCCGTTTATACCGTGATGAAAGCGGTGAACAAAAAAGCGTTATTATCGGCAAGGCGGGGCGCATTGTTTTAATTGAGGATGAAATAAGGGTTCTTTGCGGTGAAATTGACGTTTTTCGTTGTAATATGGACAGCTGTGAATATTTTATTCATATGTCGGGTGATGGTATTACGGTTAAGGGTCCTAACACGGTCACAGGCAACGATGACCATATTATGATTTTTTATAAATACCACCGAAAATAATTTAAAACTTCCGTCTTAGCTTTTCTAAGGCGGATTTTTCTATACGGGAAACATAGCTACGTGAAATACCAAGACGTTTTGCAATATCCCGTTGTGTTAGCTCGGGGTAACCCTCAATACCGTATCTAAGACGTATAATTTCAAGCTCACGTTCATCTAAAACACCGTTTAAAATAAGTCGCAGCTTTTGTATTTTAAGCTTTGTGTCAAGCTCTTCCACAATATCGCTTTTATCGGCAATAACGTCAATTAGTGTTAAAGCATTACCTTGCCCGTCGGTGTCTATTGGGTCGCTTATAAAAACGTCCTGTGCGTTCTTTTTAAGGCTTCTAAAAAACATTAAAATTTCGTTTTCAATGCATCGTGCGGCATAGGTGGCAAGACGAATGTTTTTATCGCTTTTAAAGGTTGAAACCGCTTTTATAAGTCCAACGGTACCTATAGATATTAAATCATCTTGGTCAGCGCCTGTGGCGTAATATTTTTTCACTATGTGAGCTACAAGCCTTAGATTATGCTCAATTAAAGTGTTGCGGGCGTCAATATCACCCTTTTGGCTTTTTTCTAAAAGCTCGTTTTCCTCTTCAGCGGTAAGTGGGCGGGGAAACGCCCCTTTAGTAACAACGTGCAGCGCAAAAAAGTATATGCCCGATAAAAGCTCTAAAACTAAATTAAACAAAAAATCAACCCCCAAGGCAATTATATGACCTTGGGGGCTTGTCGTATTATTGTTTAAATTATTGACATTGTGAAATTAAATTTAATTTCCTTATCGTCAAAGCGGAATTCTGGCATAAGAGCAGGACCGCATGAGCCCGAGCCAATACCCGAATCCATATAGTCTACTCTTACAAAGGTTTTACCTGTCTTTATAAGCTCGTCGGTGTGGTTAGCTGCGGTAAGCTGTTTTGAAGAATAACTTGAAACGTTACAGTCAAGCTCATCACCTGTAAACTTAATTTTATCAAGGTTTAACATTCTAACGCTTGTGTGGTTACCGTGCTCTTGTGGGTAGATATACGGCACGTATTCATTATCGGCGCTTGAGGTATAAAGATTAACGGTAGAACCGTGGTGCATGTCGCAATAACTTTCAAACGGACCGTAGCCGTAGTAGCTAAATGGTGCGTTGTCAACAGGCATTGAAAATTCAAGACCAAAGCGTGGAAGCCAAACAACTCTCTCACGTATATTACCGTCAAAGCTAAAGTCAATGCGACCGTCGTTATATACCTTTACGGTGTAATTATACTGCATATAGGGTGTGCGGGAAACGCCGCCTAGCGAACCCTTAACCTTAACGCCGCCGTCTAATAATTCACATTCGTAAATCTTATTAAATGCGGTGTCAATGTTTTCACCCTGCCAAATGTTATAATTACCCCAAAGTGCTTTCATATTTCTTTCATTATCGGTAGGGGCGCGCCAGGTAGTAAAGTCCATACGGTCGGCAAGGTATTCCTTACCGTCAACCTTAATGCTTGTAAAGTTGCCGTAATGCTTCGAGAAGGTGTAGCTAAATCTTTCACCCCTAAATATAACATCAAGGCGACCGTCTTCAATTTCGGCATAAACTGAAGAAACCTCAGGCTTTAGTAAATCAGCGGGGATTTCGTGCTGGGTAATCGCAACCTCATTACCGTCTTTATAAAGGCGGCAGGTGATAAACGTGCCCATTTCACAGCTAATTGCGGGAATTTCAACCTTAATTTCTTTACTGCTGCGTGGTGCAATATCTAACGTAAGCTTATTTTCGCTTATTAATTTGCCGTCGGCTTCAATTTTATAAATAAATTCACATTCGTTTAAATTTGTAAAGTCATAACGGTTGTAAATGGTAAGAGCATCGCCGTTTAATTCGGTAGATAAGGGCTGGTAAGCCGCCTTGACCTCGTACGAGCCTGCCTTGTAATCACGGTTGGCAAATACCATACCGTCACAGCAAAAGTTTCCGTCGTGGGTTAATTCACCCTCAAAGTCACCGCCGTATTTTTGTACGCCGTCAACAACTACAGTGTGGTCTGCCCATTCCCATACGCAACCGCCAATACACTTGGGGTACTTGTTAAACATTTCGTTGTAATACCAAACGTCACCTGGGCCGTTACCCATAGCGTGTGAATATTCGCACAAAAAGTGAGGCTTTTGAATTTCGTCGTTTTCGGCATATTTTTCAATAGTACCGGGTATGCTGTGGTACATAAATGAAAGTATGTCGATATTTTCAAATTCGCCCTTGCGGCTTGCATCTTCAGCGTGAATAAGGCGGCCGTCGTTTAAGGTGCGTGCCCATTTAATCATTTCAACGTGGTTTTGTGCGTGACCGCTTTCGTTACCTGTTGACCACATAATAACCGAGCATTGATTACGGAAAACAAGACAGGCGCGTTGCATACGTTCAACGTGTTCCTTCTTCCAATCCTCCCAACAGGCAGGCCATTCGCCACTGTCCATATCATATCCATATGCAACGTTGGCATTACGACGAGTAAAGCCATGGGTTTCTATATCGGTTTCTAAAATCACGTAAAAGCCCATTTCGTCGCAAAGCTCAACAAAATAAGGGATAGGGGGATAATGCGAGGTTCTTACACAGTTAATGTTAAGCTCCTTCATTTTTTCTAAATCCAAACGAAGCTCATCATAGGTTTGGCACCAACCGTTATATTTGTGGGTGTCGTGGTGGTTAACACCATGAAGCTTAACCGACTGACCGTTAATTAAAAGCTCGCATTTATCGGAAATGGCAATACTGCGCATACCAATTTTTCTTTCAATAACCTCGCCGTCTTTTTCAAAGCGAACGGTGTAAAGGTAGGGCTTTTCGGCATTCCATAAAATTGGGTTTTCTACCGTAAACTGTGCGGTGTCACCCTGTTCGGTGGCTATTTCCTTGCCGTTATCTAGAAGGGTAATGGTAGCTTCTTTATCGGCTTTAACCTTAATAACACCGTCAGCGGCAGATAAATCAATGTCTACAATATGGTTTTCAGGACGCTGTAACACATAACAGTCACGGAAAATACCATTAAAACGGAAAAAATCCTGGTCTTCAAGATAACTGCCAACGCACCATTTGTAAACAACTGCACGAACGGTATTTTTACCCTCTTTAACATAGGGGGTAATATCAAATTCGGCCTGTAAATGACTGCCTTGTGTAAAGCCGACATACTGACCGTTAATATAAAGCTGCGCGCAGGAGGACACACCCTCAAAAATAAAATAACATTTACCCCAAAGGTTACTTATTTCAAACGTTCTTTCATAAACACCGCAGGGGTTGTCGTTAGGAACATAAGGTGGATCACAGGGGTATGGATAGTTAATGTTGGTGTAATTTGGGTTTTCATAACCTAAAATTTGCCAACAGGAAGGCACGGTAATTTCGTCCCATTCATTTATATCACCGCAATAGTCAACGTCGCGGCTAAAATATTTAAAATTCCATTTGCCGTTTAGCAGCATATATTCCGCCTTTCCGGTCGGTATATAATAGCTTCTGGGGCTCAAACGATTTTCGCTTGTTTTTAAAGGATTTTCATAAAAACGCAAGGCAATTACCTCCTAAAAATTACTAGTTTTATTATACGGTAATATGTTATGTAATTCAACTATAAAATACAATTTAAATATTAAAAAGATAGCTTTGATTATCAAAGCTATCTTATAATATTCTTCCACGCTTTATAGCTTGGGTGCCGAATTTTTGGCGTACTTTATATAGCGAATCCTCAACCTTTTCGGTTTTTTTGTCCCGTTCACTTTCGCCAAACATATCAATTTGCTCGGCAAAACATTCTTCCTTTAGGTTTATGGCACGAAGACCCACCGAACGAAGTGGCTCAGCAAAGTGGTATTGCTCCTTAAAAAGCTCAAATCCGCGCCTTGCAAGTATGGGGGCGCAGTTTGTTCCGTCGGGGAAGGTTTTGCTGAATTCCCTAACAGATAACGAAGCGGTGCGGATATGCACCTGCACACCAGTTGCATAAAGCTTGTGCTGGCGAAGGGTTTCGCTTATGCTTTCTGCGAAGCCTAAAAATGCTACCCAAACCTCGTCGTTGTTCTCAAAATCCTTGCTTGTGGTGGTGCTTCTGCCAATGCTTTTAGGTTTGCTTTCGGCAGTATAGGGCACAACAGGGGTGTCATCCTCACCCAAAGCGTGAAGCTTTAGCAGGGTACCGTTTTTGCCAAGCAATCGGTTTAAGGTTTTATCATCACACAAGGTAATATCGCCAATGGTGGTAACGCCAATGCTTTTAAGCTTTTCGTAGGTGCTTTTGCCGACAAACAATAAGTCGTTAATCGGTAGCGGAAAAACCTTTTGCTTAAAGTTATCCCTTGAAATTACGGTTACCGCATCGGGCTTTTTCATATCCGACCCTAATTTTGCAAAAACCTTATTAAAGCTAACACCCACCGAAATTGTAAGCCCTAATTCTCGTTTAATGTCTTTTCTAATTTTATTGGCAATTTCTTCTCCGCTACCGAAAAGTACGGTACTACCCGTTACATCAAGCCAACATTCGTCAATGCCAAACGGCTCGACCATATCGGTATAACGGCTGTAAATTTCACGTGCTTTTAATGAATATTCTTCATATTCCTTATAAAGCGGAGGAAGGGTTACAAGGTCGGGGCATTTACGTTTAGCTTCGAAAATGGCTTCGGCAGTTTTAACACCAAATTTTTTTGCGACCTCGTTTTTGGCAAGTATAATACCGTGACGATTTTCACTGTCACCGCAAACTGCAATGGGTAGGTCCTTCAAGGTGGGGTTAAACAATAATGAAACCGATGCGAAAAAGTTATTTAAATCACAATGAAGAATAATTCTATCAGCCATTTTGCACCACCTTTGAACGTTTGTTCTTATTATACATCTCATTATTATAAATGTAAAGGGGATTAATGCTTAAATTTAGATAATGCGGTTTTGTGCAGTCTTTCGGTGTGACGTAGGCTGTAATTTATTATATAGGAAATTTCTAAAAGGCTTTTGCCGCAGGTGTATTTTAAAAACAACACTTCTTTTAAAAGCGGGTCATTAACTTTATTAATTTTCCGTTCGATTTCATATCTAAGCTCTTCACATTTTTTTATTTCATTTAAAATTTGCTGTCTATCATCGTTTTCCTGCTCTAGCATAGCGTTTAGACGGTTAATTTTCTTTTGCTGAAGCAGGTATTGCTGTAAATATTGCTTTTTGGTCATTTTTTATCACCCTTAATACGAGGCTTTATCAGGGCAACGTACTGACCGTAGCTATATTTTGTGCTGTGTAGCTTATTATAGGCTTCAACCTCTTTAATAAGCTTTATAAGCGGACTTTCTAAAAGCTGCTTGTGTTTTTTATATTCTTCACGGCGTAGTTTTTCTAATGTGATTTTACATTTGTCACTGCAATATTCAGCTTGTTGGTTTTTGAGCCTTGCGCCGCAACAGCGGCAATATTTAATTTCTATTTCCCTGTAATTTGTCGAACTGCAAAAAGGGCATAGATAAAAGGCTTCATAGGGTGGTGATGAAAGACCGTGGGTTTCAAATTTTTTTATAGACTTTGTAAATTCTTTTTTGCAATCGTTACAATAATACATAATTTTCTCCTTTGGACTTGACTTTTACTGAATAATGTATTAGAATAAAATATAATTACTAAATTCCGTATTTTATAGCAATTATAATTCGTTATTTAGTAATTGTCAAGTGAAAAATACGTAATTTAGTAAAAAGGATGTAATTATGGTTTTTGTATATGATTTAATTGAAGAGCTTTGCCAAAAAAAGAAGATTACTGTAACTGCGCTGTGTCGCGAATGTAACATTCCACGTTCATCCCTTACCGACTATAAAAAGGGAAGAATAAAAAGTCTTTCAGCCGATACTCTTTGCAAAATTGCCGATTATTTTGACGTGAGCGTGGGGTATCTTTGTGGGGAAGAGCATATTGTCTTAACCGATGATGCGGTTAAGGCAGCACTTTTTGGAAGTGATTTTAATGTTAGTGACGATATGTGGCGAGAACTATGTCACTATGCCGAGTTTTTAAAACAAAAATACAGCGAAAAATAAAAAATAAAATCCGTACTGCTGTACGGATTTTATTTTTTTATAATGAATATTTAGCTGAATATTTTTGGAATTCATCCATAAACCTTTGGTTAGAGGTTGATTTAATTGAATTAAGATATTTGTGTGCATCAAGCTTATCAGATGATAACTGCATTGTATAAACTGCAACGTTTGAACAATGGTCAGACACACGTTCAAAGTTTGTAAGTAGGTCGGTAAATATAAAGCCAAGCTCAATTGTGCAGTCGTTTGCTTGCAGTCTTTCAATATGAAGTGCTTTAAGGGTGTCGTTAAGACTGTCAATTACCTGCTCAAGCGGTTCCACGTGTGAAGCTATTTGAGCGTCATCCTTTTGGAATGATGTGACTGTCAAATCAACAATTTCATTAATTGCGTTCGCTACAACTGAAAGCTCGTGAATAGCGTTGTCAGAAAAACGAATATCCTTTTGGTGCATTTCTTCAGCAAGCTTGCAAATGTTTAATGCGTGGTCGCCAATACGTTCATAGTCACCAATCGAATGAAGCATACGCGCAACAGCGTGTGAATCCTCTTTAGAAAGGTTATTACTGCTAATTCGTACCAAATATGTGCCAAGCCTGTCCTCGTATTTATCGGTAAGGGTTTCAAGGTCAATTAAATGCTGTGCAGTTGCTTCGTCATATTTGTCAAATAATTTAATTGAAGTTGCAATTGCTTCTTTAGCATATTCCGCCATTTCATTTACTAAACGGTGACATTCTGAAATTGCAAGGGGCGAATTGTTGAAGATACGCTCGTCCAAAAACACGGTGTGGATTTTTTCCTCACGGTCTTTAACAATCCAAACACAGAATTTAACAATTAATTTCTTAATGGGAAGTAAGGCAACGGTGTTTATAGCATTAAATAACGTGTGAATAATTGCAACGCCAACCATTGCAATTTCACTGCCCAAAATACCAACGCCAAAGGCGCGCATTACGTACATTATTATCATACATAAAACCGAGCCGAAAACGTTTACAGAAAAGTGCATTACAACCACACGTTTTGCATTTTTGTTTGTACCAATTGCAGAAATAAGTGCGGTTACACAGGTACCGATGTTAGCACCAAGCACTAACGGAATTGCCATTTCCCAGGTTATACCGCCCGAAAGAGCAAGCGCCTGAACAATACCAATTGTTGCGGCAGAGGACTGAATAACACCCGTAAATACGGTAGAAACCAAAAGTGCAACTATTGGGCTTTTAAGGGCTAATAAAAAGCTGTCAAAGCCGTTAAGTGTGCGGACAGACGCCATTGAATCACTCATAAGGTCCATACCGCAAATTAAAATTGAAAAACCTATAAAAATGTTTCCAAGCTGTTTTTTATTATCACTTTTTGAAAACATTTGCATTACTATGCCCACACCTGCAAGCAAGGGAGCAAAGGAAGAGGGGTTTAAAAGTGTGATAAAGAAATTACCTTCAAGTCCCGCAAGGCTTAAAAGCCAAGCGGTGAGGGTTGTGCCTACGTTAGAGCCCATTATCATGCCAAAGGTGTTTGCAAAATTCATAATACCTGAATTCACAAGACCAACCAGCATAACAGTAAAGGCTGAAGAGGACTGAATAGCAATGGTAATACCGGCGCCCAGAAAAAAACCTAAAAAATCATTTGCGGTAACCTTTTTCATAGTTTTTTCAAGCTTGCCGCCTGCCATTGTTTCAAGTCCGTCAGACATTACATTCATACCAAAAAGGAAAAACACAAGTCCGCCAACAAGCATAACTATCATATTGAAAATAGTTTCCATATAAGTTCACCTTTAAAACTCAACAGCTGCTTCAATGTATGATTTAAGTTCAGCAATAGGAATACGTTTTTGTTCCATTGTATCGCGGTCACGAACGGTAACGCAATTGTCTTCTAAAGAATCAAAGTCATAGGTGATGCAAATTGGAGTACCTATTTCGTCTTCACGGCGGTAACGCTTACCGATAGAGCCTGCATCATCATAATCAATATTAAAGTATTTTGAAAGCTCGGTGTAAACTTCACCAGCTTTATCTGAAAGCTTTTTGGAAAGGGGAAGCACAGCCGCTTTAAAGGGCGCAAGCGCGGGGTGCAAGCGAAGCACTGTTCTTGTATCGCCTTTTTCGTCGGTTTCTTCGTCATAAGCGTTGCAGAAGAAAGCAAGAAGCACACGGTCTGCACCGAGTGAGGGCTCGATAACGTAAGGAACATACTTTTCGTTGGTTTCGGGGTCGAAATAATCCATACTTTCGCCTGAATGGTTAGCGTGCTGTGTAAGGTCATAGTCGGTGCGGTCAGCCACGCCCCAAAGCTCACCCCAACCGAACGGGAATAAAAATTCAAAGTCGGTAGTAGCTTTTGAATAGAAGCAAAGCTCGTCTTTGTCGTGGTCACGAAGACGAAGTGATTTTTCGTCCATACCCAGATTCAAGAGCCAGTCACGGCAGTAACCGCGCCAAAATTCAAACCATTCAAGGTCGGTACCGGGCTTGCAGAAGAATTCAAGCTCCATCTGTTCAAATTCGCGTGTGCGGAAAATGAAGTTACCAGGGGTGATTTCGTTACGGAAGGACTTACCGATTTGTGCAACACCGAAGGGAACCTTCTTACGTGTGGTACGTGCAATGTTTTTAAAGTTTACGAAAATACCCTGTGCGGTTTCGGGGCGGAGGTAAAGGGTAGAGGTGCTATCCTCAGTTACACCCTGGAAGGTTTTAAACATAAGGTTAAATTTACGAATGTCGGTAAAATCGTGTGATCCACAGTCGGGGCAAGCAATGCCGTGTTCCTTAATATATTCGCTCATTTCAGCATCGCTCATAGCAGCGGGATTATCCGAAAGGCCGTTTTGTGCAACGTAATCTTCAATTAATTTATCAGCACGGTGACGGGTTTTGCAGTTTTTACAGTCCATAAGGGGGTCTGAAAAGCCGCCAAGGTGACCTGATGCAACCCAAGTTTCAGGATTCATAATAATGGCGCTGTCAAGACCAACATTATAGGGGCATTCCTGAACGAATTTCTTCCACCAAGCCTTTTTAATATTATTTTTTAGTTCAACACCCAAGGGGCCGTAGTCCCAAGAGTTTGCTAAACCGCCGTAAATTTCACTGCCGGGGTAAATAAAGCCTCGGCCTTTTGCCAAAGTAACAACGGTTTCCATATTTTTCATTGAATTTTCCATTATTTTATCCTCCGATAAAGCCAAATTTCTACAAATACTATATTATATAATAAATGCAAAAAAGTCAATACTTGACATATTTAAATATATAGTTTATACTTTAAGAATAGAAGTTTTTAGAAGGTGACATTATGGATTTTATTTCTTATAAAGAAAAACCTTTAGTAAGGTGCAAAAACGAAATTTATTACGGTGATATGGCTGAAGCCTTTGTTGTTAAATTTACAATTATGTCTGAAAATGCAAACGGTGACCCCGATAAAATTAAGGTACAGCTTTTAAAAAGTGATACCTCACTTAGCGATAAGGACCGCATTGTTAAGGAAACAACCAAATCTTCAATGTTTGAAGCACTTGACTTTGGTTTTGTATGGCTTGAACGTGCATTAAAATCTTAATTTAAAGAATTAAGCCCAACCTTTTCGGTCGGGCTTAAATTATTTTTCAGCAGTTTTTTTGTTTTGGTCAACACCTTCGGTGCTTTCCTTCATAAACAAAATTTTAAAGGTTAAAATAAGTAGCTTAATATCAAGCCAAATAGAATAGCTTTCAATATATATAAGGTCCATTTTAAGCTTGTCTGCTGGGGTGGTGTTATATTTGCCGTAAAGCTGTGCATAACCTGTAAGACCTGCTTTTGTCTTTAAACGGTATGCAAATTCGGGCAAATTTTCGTAATACTGTTCGGCAATTTCGGGGCGTTCGGGGCGGGGGCCTACAAGTGACATATCACCCTTTAAAACGTTTATAAGCTGGGGAAGCTCGTCCAAACGGGTAGCACGAATAAATTTACCTACAGGGGTTATACGGCTGTCAGATTTTGAAGCTAAAACCGCACCGCTTTTGCCTTCGGCGTTTTCAATCATACTGCGGAATTTATAAACGTAAAAGCGTTTGCCGTTTAAGGTTAAGCGTTCTTGCTTATATAAAATACTACCGCCGTCGTACAGCTTTATTGCCAAAGCGGTTGCAAGCATAAAGGGTGAAGCAAAAATAAGCATAATACCTGAAATAAAAATGTCAAGCGCACGTTTAAAGAAGCGTTGTTCGGGGCTTAAGCCAAGGTTTTTGCCCATAATAACCACAGTGTCACCAATTTGTATTTGATGGCTTTTACTTATCAAAATATCGGTAATAGACGGCATCATATAAATACGCTTTTGTTGTGCATAGCAATAGGAATAAATTTTGTTTGCAACGGTTTTATCAATATCACAAATAAGTACACCCTCATACTTATCAATAAGCGTTTTGATTTTTTCAACGTCTTCGGTGTTTATATTAACGCCACGCATAATTTTAAAGCGGTGGTGAATATGGTTCATTCTTGCAATAAGTCTAAAACCTGCTTGGTCATCACCAAAAATTGCCAAAAGCTCCTTTGGGGGATAAAGTTTAAAATAAATTGTATTAGCGCAAACAGCACCTATAAAACCAACACCTGCTTGAACAATTGTGCTTATTATTAAATATAAGGGGTTAAGCAATTCACGTGCAATAAGGCTAAATTCCATATACATCATAAAATTAGTCACAAAAATAGAAAGCGAAAAACTGTAAATAATTTCAGAAAGGCGGTAAATACCAATTTTAAACGCACTGAAAAGTGAGCCGAATAGTATAAGTAAAAATACAAATGAGAAAACAACCAAATAGTTGCCGTCCTTGTCAAAAAGGGCGGTAGGGTAGTATGTTACCCAGGTTTCTATAAAAACAAATGTAACGGCACTTACCATAAGTGCTTTTATTAAAAGCATTATCGTTTTTCGAATTTTAATTAATTTATTAAGCATAAAATCACCTTTATAATCCTTATTTTTTAATACTTAATTTATCAAAAATGTTGTATTTATTAAAGGCTAAATAAAAGGGTGTGCCGAAAATCACACACACAATTAACTGACCTATACCAACTTCTAAGCCTGAAACTAGAAACGCCCAAATAAAGCTTTGGTCGGGAAGAAAGAAAACTGCTATTTCAAAACCGATTATTACAGCGTTAACAATTACAGGCGGAAGCATTGCTAAAAACGGTATGCCTTTAAATTTAACGTTTTTTAAAAGATAAGTTAAAAAAGCCGCGGTAAGTGTTGCTAATGTGCCGAATACCATATCGGGCAAATTAAATGCTGAGCCAATGTTAGAAATAAAGCACCCAATTGTAAGACCGGGAATTGCAGCAGGAGTAAATACTGGTAAAATTGTAAGCACTTCTGAAAGGCGAAGCTGTATAGGACCGTATGCTAGGCCAAATGCGGCACTTAAAAAGGTAAGACCAACGTATGTTGCGGCAATAAGTGCGGCAGTAATTATATAATTTAAACGTCCTCGTTTGGACAAATTTTCCACCTCAATTTAAGTATTACATTTATTATATACCCTATTTACAAATTTTTCAATAAATAATGTAATTTATTTCATAATAAAACTGCCCCGAAAGTAAATTGCTTTCGAGGCAGTGCTTTTACATATTAAATATAGGACCTAAAATCATACCCAAAACAGCGGATATAACAATTAATAATATTGGTGAAATCTTTTTCTTTTTAAGTTTCTTCCAAAGTAATGAAATCAAAATAATTACAGGTAAAACAATAATACCTACAATATTTATAGTGAAAGCATCCCCAATGTTTGAAAAGCCTAAAAGGGAAGAAAGAAGCATTGTAAATGCGGTTGAAAGAATAAGTGCCACAACACATGGCTGAACACCCGATAAAAACGCCTGAACACCTTTGTATTTAATAAAGTTTTTTATAAGTGCGCTAATAGTTATAATAATTAAAAAAGCGGGAAGCACAACACCCAATGTTGCCAATGCTGAGCCTAAGATACCGTATTCCTGTGAACCGATAAAGGTTGCCATATTAATAGCGATAGGACCTGGGGTAGATTCCGCCACGGCTATCATATTAATAAATTCATCTGAGGTGAGCCAACCGTGTGACAGTGCTTCTTCACGGACAAGTGAAATCATACCGTAGCCGCCGCCAAACGAAACGGCGCCAATCTTTAAAAAGGTTAAAAAAAGTTCAAGCATTATTTTTTAGCCTCCTTTTTGCTTATAAGCGAAATAAGGTAGGCTGCAAGCCCGATTGTACCGCAAATCAAAATGTAGAATACAGTTGAAAAGCTAACGGCAAAAACCGAAAATGCGGTCATAACACATAAAACTGATGCAAAAATGAAAATTGACAGCACATTCTTTTTAAGGCTTTTAAACAGCTTAAAGCCTGCAGAAGCGATAAGATAAACCACACAGGCACGGATACCTAAAAAGGCATATTCTACGAATTTTAGCGATAAAAACGCGTCAAAGAAAAGTGAAATGATATAAATTATGATAAATGATGGTAAGCATACGCCAAGTGTTGCGAAAGCCGAGCCCATAACCCCTGCGGTTTTATAACCGATAAAGGTGGCAGAGTTAATTGCAATAGGACCGGGGGTGGATTCACCGATTGCAAGCATATTTAAAAATTCTTCTTTTGTAAGCCAGCCTTTTTTTTCAACAAATTCATTTTCTAAAAGAGCAAGCATTGCATAACCGCCGCCGAAGGTGAAAAGCCCAATCTTAAACATTGTTAAGAAAAGCTTTATTGAGTTTTTGAATTTCTCCATTTAAATATTATCCTTATGCTTTTTTAATATTAAAACGCTTGAATACTGAAGTGAATCTTACAATAATACCAAGCATTTTTTTACGATAGAATATAAGGTTGAACAATGCGACAAGCAGACCGTTTACACAAACAGTTGAAAAGCCTGTCAAAACAAATTGTACAATACTCATTGTTGTGTTTTTAAGCAGAATATATTCCACAGTTGTAATTATGCCCACAAATATGAAGTTGGGTATAAGTATTTTGAGAAAATCACCAAGGCTGTTTTTAACTGTCTTGGTATGGACATATCCGATTTCCAAAACGGCAAGTAGGAAGCTTGTAAAAAGCTTTGCAATCATAAGACCGTAAAGGTTACCGAAATACATACCGATACTGCTTAAAACAAGCAGAGATATCATTGCAATTAACTGAAAACGTTTTAATATTTTAAAAAGGCCGCCAAGTTCAATGCATTGACCGCTTGGTATGTGAATAAGCTGGAATATTGACGTAAAGGCAATTAAAAATGCAATTGCGGGCACGATGTAATTTACGTCATTGATATCATTTGTGTAAAGGCGCACAAAGGGGATAATAAGTGCAAGAGTTGTTGAAAATAATACACCTGCGACTAAAATTACAATATATTCATATTCCGAAAGAATTTTTTTGAGCTTATCTTTTTCGGAATGAATGACCAAACCAAGCGAATTTCGCGGTGCGGTGAAAAAGACATTAATGAAGTTTGAAATAAGCGTGATTATCGAGTTATAAATGGTGTAAACGCTTGTAATAACAAGACCTGATGAAATTGAAAGGAAGAATACCGTCAAAAAATCATATAAAACGCCAACAATTTTTGAAATTAAAAGCTCTTTTGTGCCTTCGATTTTAACGTCCTTACATTCGACGTTAAATTTAGCAAATGGGAATTTCTTCTTTGCGATAAAACCAATTACAAAGCCAAATAAGATATTGCATGCCATAAAGTAAAAACGTGCAATTACAATGTCGTGTGTAAAGGCTATAAGTAAAATCATACCAATATATAAGCAACAGTTCATTACTATGTTTACAATTTGTATGATATATTCAGTTTGAGAAGCCTGGAAAAGTAACCGGAACTTATAAGTATAAGCAAAGTTAAACGCAGTTGAAAGAATTGAAAAAATAAAAATTAAAAGAACTGTTACATAGTCAAGCTTTGTTTTTATAAACAGTGCATAAACAGCCGAAACTGCACCGCCGGCAACAAACATAATCAGACCGATTTTTGTAAGTATTGAATGGGTCTTTGACAGAATGCCGTTAATTTCGTTAAAGTTTTGCTCGTTATAAGGCTTATAAAGCTTTATAAGTGCTGCAACTGTAAAACCGCTTTCAATAAGCATAAGCACGGTTAAAAACTGTGTTACTGTGTTGTGCAGACCGTTATAATCCGAACCTAAATATACAAGTATTACGCGTGTTGCAATAAGGTTTAGCGCGCTTGAAACCAAAAGACTTAAGGCTGAAAAAATTGCATTAAGCATTGTGTATTTAGTTTTGCTTTGTGTCTGGTTTTGCATTTTCATCCTCCGCTTTTTAATTCAGCTTTTTTAAGATACTGTCAGTTACATAATCAGGTGTGCAGGCTATAAAATTTTTTTCGACTTCTTCAAAAGAAACATTTTTGCCCGCAAATTCGGTTATGCTTTTTTCAATTTCTGAAACAACTTTAGCATTAAGTGGCTTTTGCATATCAGCATTAATAGATAAAGGATATTTTTCAAAATAGGGAAGAGATGGGCAATCATCAATAGCATATAAATTAAGCACCGGCTTGCCAAAGCACATATAATTCAAAACCTTGCTTGGCAGCTGGTTGTTAATTTTGTTGCCTATGTTTACAAGAATATCGGCTTTATTAAGCCAGTTGTTACATTCTTTTTCACCAACGCGGCCAATGATAAAAAGTCTATCCTTAAGCTCGTTATCGGCATAGCGCTGAAGGGTTTGTTTTTCGCCGCTGCTTAAAACAAAAAGACGAATTTTGGGATTTTTAAAAAGCGAAAACAACTCAAGCATAAAGTCAGGCTCGCGTATACCTTTATAAAAGTCGCCCGCATAAACACAGTCGATATATTCATTGCCTTCAAAGCTTTCGGCCTCACGCTTAATTATTGCGGGAAGCTCGGTCAAAACTATTTTATTAGAAAGCCAATCACTTGATTTTTGTTTAAAAATATAATCTGCTGTGAAAATATAGTCGCAATTATCATATATGAATCTTTCGGCTTTGATGAGCTTTTCTTTGCCACAACGCTGCAATTCAAAATTTTCGGCCAACGGGTCATACTGAATTAAAATTGTTTTAAAGCCACCGTTCACCTTTGCCTTATATTTTAAAACGGCATTAATTGAAACGTGGTCGGCACAAACGGCAATTATTGCATCATATTTATTTGCATTAATTTTGTGAAGCTGTTTAAAAAGTGCTCTTTCTTCACGGGGATTAAAAATACTTTTGGTGAATTTTATAAAGTATTTTAAAATCCTTTTTTCAACAGCGTGAATATAATCCTTCGGGAAAATTTTATTACGGTCGGCGCGGGTTGAATAATTGGCGTGAAAAACATTACAACCGTTAAAGTCGGTTGTATCAGGGTCATAAAGACTTTTTTTAGTCGTAAGACAGTCAACTGTATGTCCTTTTCCTTTAAATGAATTCATAAGGTGACCGATTAATATCCCCGTAGCTGAGCCACTAAAGGAAAATGCAGTCGAAACAAAAAGAATTTTCATAAAATTACCTTCAAATAAAATTCTAATTTCCGTTTTTATGCTTTGCTTAGAAAATTGAACATTTTCTTACCTTCGGCAGTTATATCATAATTGTGTGATGAAATTGCTTCAGTGGCATTAGGAATACGTTTTTGCGATGCGTTTTCTAAGGCTGAACACCAACAAGAAATATCGTTCTCAAGTGATAAGAAATCAACATAACCGGAAACGTCGCATTCACGGGTTACACCGGTTGAAATAACGCAAGGTGTACCGCATGCCTGTGCTTCTAAAGCGACAAGCGGTAAGCCTTCTATGATAGAAGGCAAGAAAAATACATCCATCGCGTTATAGAGTGATGGCAAATCATATTTGCCGGTTAAAAAGGTTACGTTTTTGATGATTTCCAGTTCGGTAGCATATTCTTTGAGTGAATCATTCGCGTCACTTAAAAATATCAAATGAGCGTCACTGCGGCGATTTAAAAGTTCTTTAAAAACACGCAATAAATAGTATTGATTTTTCTCGTAACAAATACGACCCACGTGACCTATGACTAACTTGTCGCTTAAATTGAATTTCTGACGGAACTCAAGGCGTTTTTTCTCATTTTCATAAAAAAGGGTTGGATTAATGCAGTTGTTCCAAATTCTGATTTTATCCCAAAGCCTTTTTGGATACATAAAATACCCTGATTTTTGTGAACAAGCCCAGAAATCGGTGGCATATTTGTCTATAAAAGGCTTGTTTAAATAATGAAGCAGAGGCACTACTACTTTCATATAGGACTTTACTTTTGGTAGCGCAGATGTATGCGAATGAACGATTCTGAAAGGTATACCGGCTTTTTTGGCACGCTTCAACAAGTCGATATTTGTCAACCCATCAAAATTGCACCACACAGCAGTGTAGTTTGTTTTAAAAATATTATTGAGATCCGAATTGTATTGTGAATAGTTAGTGCGTCGCGAAGCGGCAAATATACAATTACCGCCAATGCTTTTGATTTTTTCTTCTAAAATCGGACAGCTTTTATACAGCAAAAAATCACATTCGCAACCATTTTTTATAAGCTGTTCGGCATATCCCAAAACAATGGTTTCAATGCCGCCAAGTTCTACTTTGGGGCCAAAAATTAAAATTTTCATTAAAATTATTATCCTTTTCGGAGTAGTTTTTTAAATGCTTTGTAAGTGAATGATCGCCGGAAGTTTTCCGGGTCAGTGTTAAGGCAGTGTCCAAGACAAAGCCATAACATCATTCCTGCAAAATTGAGTTGGAAAAAAATTAAATCAGGCAAGAATACTGCCGCAAGTGCAATGATAAGTACAAGCGTTGACGAAATTACAATTTTAAGGTCATGAGAAGAATTTAACGTGGTTTTTATAACGCAAACTGCCGCAAGAATGAGAAATATGAGCATTATAAAACCACCGATAATTCCTGTGCCTGCAAGTAATTCAAGATAGGTATTGTGAATCGCTGTATCCAGCGTGTTCATTAGTGTGTCAGTATCGTTTTCATTGGCGAATATAATGATATTTCTTGGCGAAAGTCCGAAAAATGGTCTCTCAGCGGTGAGTTCTAACGCATCCTTCCAACGTTCTAGTCTTCCGTTTGAAAAATCAGTGGGAGCGTCAATGCGGTCAACAGGTGAATTGTCTCCATCTAATACATTTTCATCAATGTTAATTTGTTCAATAGAGCCTTCGATTAATTTTAAATTGCCTGTGGTATAAAACTTGTCATAAGCCTTATGAACATTCGTATAGGTTTCAATATCGCCTAAGTTTAAAACCACTTTTTTAACAATTGGCATAAAACCTTGGATTGTTTTTGAAATTATAAAAGGCGCAGTCGCCGAAATGATAATGGCTAAAACTAAGGCCATAATACGATATATTGTTTTGATGGAAAAATTTTTAAAAACAACAATAACAGACAACCAAATGATTGCCGCAACTGTAATTACGAACCCCGTTTTTGAACCGGTCATTGTTAAAACAATTGCATGGATTACATCTAATAAAACTAAAACGACCTTTTTGAAAATTGATTTGCTTTTTACAAAAAGATAAATTGAAGAACAAATTGCGATAAGTGAGAATAATGAAAAATAATTGGGATCATGGAAAACACCCCACAAACGGCCAACT
This sequence comes from Clostridia bacterium, assembly GCA_017623315.1. GTDB lineage: Bacteria > Bacillota > Clostridia > Oscillospirales > Acutalibacteraceae > UBA737. The sequence continues at coordinate 19,780 of JAGAPJ010000110.1, forward strand.
ATGGTTACGAAGCCTTGTTGCTTTTGTTCAACACCGTTATCGCATACATAGTTTATGTCATAAATATACATTGGTAGTGATGCTAAAGAAAAAATTGATAATGTGAAAAAACCGGTGTTAAGACAAGCGGAAAGTGTGCGGTTGGATTTATTATTGAATGCTTCGGGGTATAGCAAGAAAAAATATAAACTAAGTATGATAAGACTTTTAATGTTAGCAAAAATACCGTATTCTCGATTGAGCATACACGAAATTACAGTTGTAATTAAAAATAAAACTGTTGCAGGGAAATAACGTGTTTTTAAGCAATTGTGTTTTGTTAAAATGTCATATCCTATGAATAAAAAGGCAAATCCTGTGAAAAATCCCGTGACATAAAAACTGTCAATAAAATAAATTAAGGCATAAATTTCTCGGGCAACAAGATAGACGGTAAAAATACAGAGATAAACACATTTTGAAATATCAACAACATTGTTGAGTTTTTGATTTTTAAGTAAATTAGTCATATATACACCTTTATTTAGTTTTTTAAGATCGAAATTAAATATGCTGTTAAATAGCAAAGATTGATTTTTTGGTGTTTCAAAATATAATCAATAAGCTTCATTGCCAGACCGTTTGGCTTATAATTTGAAATAATATCATATACAAGCGGGTCGTTAAGTGATGCTCGAATCAAATTCTTTTGTTTTTGCGAAGAAAGCATGGCCGATTTTGCACGGTTTCGCACAAAGTATGATAGCAAATGCTTTATAAACACATAATATATAAATTGTAAATTTTCCTCATTATTACAGCCTGTGTTTTCAAGCAGTTCTTTTTCTAAAACAAATTTTCGTTTAGAAAGTTCTAAAAATTCTGGTGAATAGCTGTTGGTAAGGGTTTGGCTTACCGGCTTGCGATAGTTATAAAGACAGTCGTTAATAACCTTTATTTTATCGGTTTTTTGAAATAATAACAAATTAAAATAACAGTCTTCGGTTATTTTAGCGTTTTCAAATAACGCATTGTTTTCAACCAATAAGGTGCGTTTATATACCTTATTCCAAACAAAAGGAAAAATCCCTGCGCGGTTAAGTGAAATTAAAAGCTGTCCGCTGTCCTTAAGTGAAGCGGTGGTACATTCAGTGTGGAAAAGCTTTTCGGTTTTATAAATTTCTTCCTTATCGTTTTCGAATAAACGATTAAGACCAAAAACCGTAATATCAAAGCCGTCTGCCTCACGGTTTAAAATTTCAAGGGTATTCGGCGAAATGGTGTCATCCGAATCAACAAATAAAATAAATTCACCTTGAGCGGCCTGAATGCCGAAGTTTCTCGAAAGGCCCGCGCCGCTGTTAATCTTGTTGTGGATAACCTTTACACGCTTGTCCGCGTTTGCAAGCTTGTCGCAAATGGCAGCACAATTGTCGGGCGACGCATCTTCAACTAAAATAAGTTCAAAATCATCAAAGGTTTGTGTTAACACGCTGCTTACAGCTGTTTCCAAATAATTTTCGATGTTATAAACAGGCATAATTATTGAAAAACGCATACACTCACCTTTTCTTTAATAAATTACATATATGATTATTATACCAATGTTTGTGTGCAAATGCAATAACTGTTTCAAAAAGCTTTTTTAAAAAAGTTTTTTAAAATGGCAAGTGAGAAAACAAGAGAAAATTAAAGAAAAAACGAGAAAATAAGAGTATGTGCTGAATAAATTAAAATTTTTTAAAAAATGTGTTGACAATAAAAATGGTGTGTGGTATTATAGTCAAGCTGGCTCGGCGAACCGTGCCGAGCATACAAATAATTTGGAGGTTTTGATTATGTCAACATTTATGGCAAAGCCTGCTGAAATTCAGCGTAAATGGTACATCATCGACGCAGCTAACCGTCCTCTCGGCCGCACCGCTGCTCGTGTTGCTGACTTACTTCGCGGTAAGTTAAAGCCCGAATTCACCCCTCACGTAGACTGTGGTGATTTCGTTGTTGTTATCAATGCTGATAAGGCAGTTTTAACAGGTAACAAATTACAAAAGAAATTCTATCGTCGTCACACAGGGTACATTGGCGGATTAAAGGAAGTTAAGTATGCTACTTTAATGGCTACCCGTCCTGAACTCGCTATGGAACTTGCAGTTAAGGGCATGGTTCCCGATACTACTATCGGTCGCAAGGCTCTTACAAGACTTCACGTTTACAGCGGCACTGAATATGCACAGGTTGCACAGAAGCCCGAAGTTTACGAATTTTAAGAAGGGAGCGGAACTTAACAATGTTTGAAGCAAAGTCATATTTTTACGGCACAGGCAGAAGAAAGAGTTCTG
>JAGAPJ010000111.1 GCA_017623315.1 Clostridia bacterium
AGAACCGTTAACGATTGCCTTTACCTTCTTAACGTTGGGCTTCCAAGTTCTGTTTGAACGTCTGTGTGAGTGAGAAACCTTAATACCGAAAGCAATTTCTTTATTGCAGATATCACATTTAGCCATGGTCTGCACCTCCTTTTTTAATAGCCGATAACTGTTACCGACCGCATAGCAAATAATATATTACCACAAAGCGACAAAAAAATCAAGTATTTTTTTAACGAATTTAACGTTCACTTTTTTGAGGTCTATTCATAAGGGTTTTTACCACCTCATCAACAGGCTTTTCTTCATATAAAAGTGCATAACATTCGTTAATAATTGGCAATTCAACACCGTATTTAAGCGCTAGCTGATATGCCATTTCAGTTGCATAATAGCCTTCAACCGTGCCAACCTCTTCCAAAGCGGTTTTAACAGGTGTGCCGCTGCCAACTTTATAACCGAAGCGGTTATTACGGCTATGGCGCGAGGTGCAGGTAACAACCAAATCGCCAATGCCTGTAAGACCTGCAAAGGTGTATTCGTTAGCGCCCATACAAACACCTAAACGCGCCATTTCGGAAAGACCGCGTGTTATAAGTGCAGCTTTTGTATTATCGCCAAGCCCAAGACCGTCGCAACAGCCCGCGGCAATAGCTATAACGTTTTTAATTGCACCGCCAAGCTCGACACCGACAAGGTCGGTCGAGGTATAAACGCGAAGGCAACCGCCCGACATTATATCCTGTACAGTTTGTGCCGCTACAATCGAATTTGAAGTTGCAACAATTGAGGTGGGAATATTACGCGCAACCTCTTCCGCGTGGGATGGACCCGAAAGTGCAACAACCTTTACGTTTGGAAGCTCTTCCGAAATAACCTCGGTTAAAAACTTAAGGCTTCCCTTTTCAAAGCCTTTTGAAACGTTAACAACAATACCTATATTTTTATAAGCAGAAAGCTGCTTTGCAACGCTTCTAACCGCTACCGACGGGGTTGCAATAATTGTAAGAGTGTCACCCTCGACAGCCGACAAGTCAGTAGTAATTTTAATGCCCATAGGCAACACAATACCACGAAGTAATTTATCGTTAGTACGTTTTTCTAATAAAAGGTCAACCTCTTCTTGAAATGGCGACCAAAGGGTAACATCGTTACGGTTACTGTAAGCCGCAATCGCCAAGGCCATACCCCAGCCGCCACTACCAAGCACTGTGATTTTAGCCATTCTTTTTACCCCCAAGCCTCACTTTAGATTCGGTACCGTTTAAAAGACGCTTTATATTTTCCCTATGCTTACCGATAACCATTGCGCCCATTATAAGAGCGAGAATAATTTGCGGCAAAATGCTAGCAGTGTCATTATGAAAAATTATTGAAAATATTACAACCGTAACTGCGCCTAATACCGAGCCAAGCGATACGTACTTTGTAAAAATTACGCAAAATATAAACACCGATAAACCAATTACAATAGCTATGGGACAACAAACCGCAAAAATACCAACGCTTGTTGCTACACCCTTACCGCCTTTGAATTCATAGAATATCGGTAAAATGTGACCAAGCATACATGCCGCACCGCAAAGATAAGCACCGTAAATAGCATAAGACCATTCACTGCCTGTTTGGGTGTGAATATAATCAAATATAGCGTAACCCATATAAGACGCTGCAAAACCCTTTAAGGCATCGCACACAAAGGTTAATAAACCCGGTACAAGACCTGCATTACGCAAAACGTTGGTTGCACCTGCATTACCGCTACCAAGCTCCCTTACGTCCTTTTTAAGAAAACTTTTAGCAAAAATAATCGCAAAGCTAATACTTCCTATTAAATATGCCGCAACAACTGTAACCAAGGCGGTAATTACCATTTACTTGTCGCCCCTTTCACGAATAACAAACCTTACGGGTGTACCTTCAAGACCAAAGGTAGACCGTATTTGGTTTTCAAGATAACGTTGGTATGAAAAATGGAACAATTCGGCATTGTTACAAAAGCAAACAAATGTTGGCGGTTTTGTAGATGCCTGTGTCATATAATAAATCTTAAGACGTTTACCCTTATCCGACGGAGGCTGAACACGTGCTGTTGCATCCGCTAAAATGTCGTTAAGCTTACCCGTGGATATACGCATGGTGTTTTGTTCGTTTACATATTTAATAAGTTCGAAAAGACGGTCAACCCTTTGACCTGTTTTTGCCGAAATAAAAATAATTGGAGCATAAGGCATAAAGGAAAAGTCCTTCATAAGCTGTTTACGGAAGGCATCCATCGTTTTGCCGTCCTTTTCAACAGCATCCCATTTATTAACCGCAATAATACAAGCTTTGCCCTGTTCCATTGCAAGACCCGCAACCTTAGAATCCTGTTCGGTAAAGCCGTCGCAGCCGTCAATCATAATAACACATACGTCGGCTCGTTCAATTGCCATTTTAGCACGAAGTACGCTGTATTTTTCAATTTTATCCTCAACCTTACTTTTACGGCGAAGACCCGCAGTATCAATAAAGTTGTATTTAACGCCGTCACGTTCAATATGAAGGTCAATAGCATCACGGGTTGTGCCCGCAATGTTAGAAACAATTGACCTTTCTTCCCCTGCAATTTGGTTAATAAGTGAGGATTTACCCGCATTTGGTTTACCTATAACCGCAACGTTTATAATATCCTCGTCTTCATCCTCGAATTCTTCGGGGGCAATATGGTCGATTACAGCGTCCAAAAGGTCGCCTGTGCCGTGACCGTGTACGGAAGAAACTGCAATGGGATCACCAAGACCTAAATTATAGAATTCGTAAAATTCCATTGGTGTGTCACCAATATTATCACACTTATTAACACACAAAACAATGGGCTTACCGCTTTTTTGAAGCATTGCCGCAACGTCCATATCGGCTGCGGTTACACCAGATTTTAAATCGGTAACAAAAATAATAACCGAAGCAGTTTCAATAGCCAAATTTGCCTGTGCGCGCATGCTTGCGAGAATAATATCGTCGGTTTTAGGCTCGATACCGCCTGTATCGACAAACATCATTTTACGGCCAAGCCATTCACCGTCACCGTAAATGCGGTCACGGGTAACACCGGGCGTGTCGTCAACAATAGAAAGGCGCTTGCCTATAATTTTATTAAATAATGTAGATTTACCAACGTTTGGACGGCCCACAACCGCAACTATAGGTTTTGCCATACCGCACCTCCTAAAATATTTTCTACCATATCATAACCGTCAACCGAAGTAGCTGTAATTTTAACACCAAGCTTTTCGGAAAGCTCGCTAACGGTTATACTATCCAAAAACATATCCTTTTCAGACCTTAGCATTACATCGGGAATAATAAGCTCATCCCCTAAATCAACACCTTGTAATTGGTCGATAATATCGGTTGCAGTAACTAGACCTGCAACAGTAATTAAAGGCCCGAAAAAGTTGTTTTCAATTTTTAAAACCTTACAATTTAGATTATCCCATTTTTTACACATTTTGTCAACAATTTGTGTAATTAAAGGATATGCCGCTTTACCCGTAATCAATGTAACATTTCTCTGATTTGTAAGCTTATAGTCACAGTCGTTTATAGCGTCGTCGGTTTCCTTTTCCAAAAGTGACCACATACCGACGCCGTTATCAAGCTGTAAAAAATCACCGTAGTAGTCGGCTTTGGGCATTTCTCGCTGAGATAAAAGGTAAAACTCATCACTTGCATAAACCCTGCGGCTGCCGTATTTACGGAGGCATTTTTCACCAAAGCGGTTAATTATATCGATAGTTTCGCCTGCGGTTTGTTTGTTAAACGGTTCTAATTTTGCAAGACCGTCACGGAATTTAGTTAAACCAACCGGCACCGCTGCAATACATTCAGCGTTTTCAAGGTTTGTTAAGTCCTCAAGCGTTCTTTCAAGCTCCTTGCCGTCATTATACCCAGGGCAAAGCACCATCTGACAGTTAATTTTAATGCCCGCATCGTTAAAACGGTTAATAACCGATAAAACGCTACCCGCATTTTTGTTGGTCATCATTTTAACACGCAAATCGGGATTAGTGGTGTGCACCGAAATATTAATTGGGCTTATATGCATTTTTATAATGCGTTCAATTTCGTGTTCGGTAATATTGGTAAGGGTAATATAATTACCAAACAAAAAGGAAAGGCGTGAATCGTCATCCTTAAAATAAAGGCTGTCACGCATACCACAGGGCAGCTGATCAATAAAGCAAAACACACATTTATTAAGGCAAGAATGTTTATTATCCATTAAATAAGTAGCAAAATTAAGGCCAAGCTCCTCTAACTCGCCCTTTTTAATACGTGCTTTTTTAATTTTACCCTTAGCGTTAATAAACTGTATATTAAGCTTTTGGTTATTCTGGTAAAAACGGTAATCCAAAACGTCCATAATATCGTTACCGTTAATTGAAAGTAACGTATCACCGCTTTTAATGCCCGCCTTATCAGCAGGGCTGCGTTTTTCTACCGATTCAACTATAACCGACACTTAGCCTTCCCTCCTTATAAAACATTCACAAAAAAACAGAGAGAGAATTTAAACTTCCCCCTCTGTCAATTTGAATTATTCGCCAACCTTTACTACTTCACGGCCGTCATACTGACCGCAAGCAGCGCAAAGTCTGTGAGGACGCTTGTAAGCGCCGCAAGTGCACTTTACTAAAGTGGGAGCGCTTAACTTCCAAACATTATTTCTTCTTTTATCTCTTCTAGCTTTTGAATGCTTTCTCTTTGGTACTGCCATTTTCAGCACCTCCTTAAATTGATTAAAAAGTTTAATTATTTAACAGTTCAGCCAGCTTTGCAAGACGCGGGTCAATTTCACGCGTATCACAGTTGCAGGCACCTTCATTAAGGTTTTTACCGCATTTGTAACAAATGCCCTTGCAGTCCTCACTGCAAAGGTGCTTAAGCGGAAGATTAACGATTACTTCGGTATAAAGAAAATCGTCAAGGTCTAATTTCATATCGGGCACTAAAAGAATCGTATCGCTGTCTTCCCCTTCAATTGAAGTGGCAAGCGACTTTGAAACATCAACCGAATATGTTTTAGAAGTTTCCTTACCGCAACGGTCGCATAATGCGTCAAACTGAAATTTTACCTCAGCCTGAAACCTTATAAGGCTTGATGTGTTGGAAATTTCGCCTGTTAAAGTAACGGGTTTTTTGAGTGGGAAAACACCGCCGTGTTCAACCTGACTTAAATCCAACGAATACTCAACAGGTAAAGAAGAATTTTCATTGACAAAAATGTGTTTTAAATCAATAACCATACTTCCACCTCTATCGTCGCAAAGACTATTATATATATTTATAACCGTTTTGTCAAGGTTTTATTTGTAAAAAATTAGCTAAAAAACGAGTAAAACGCACCTTAGGTTTATGTTAATAAAACCAAGATGCGTTTATTTACTTAATTACAATTAATTAGTTGCAAACCTCTGCAATGTCGAAAATCTTCTTAGGAAGTTCTTCCTTATCAGCAGAAATGGTGAAAATAAATTCAACATCTTCGATTTTAGCAATTCTTTCAAGGAAATCAGCCAATTTATCGAAATCTCTGCCACCAATGCGGAGAGTAGCATCACCAAAAATGTGAGTAATGTCGTGGTTTCCTGCTTTGATACCGGCAATCATACCATAGTATTCATCATAGCCGTTGATACCATAGGTATCAGTATCGATAAGTCTTGCCTTATATTTAATGGAATAGATAAGGGCGTCACTTTTTTCGATACATACAACGTTGCCAAGACTTGTGTCAGCTGCGGTGTTTACCATATCTGCCAATAATTTAGTTTTACCCGAACCTTTTTTTCCGATAATGATTTTAATCATTTATAACAACTCCTTTTTTATATGACACTGCAAAATGCAGTAATATCTGAATTATTTTGAAAGACGAGCTTCAAGTTCAGCCTTTTGTGCTTCATAACCGGGTTTGCCGAGAAGTGCAAACATATTCTTCTTATAGCTTTCAACACCTGGTTGGTCGAAGGGATTAACACCTAACATATAACCCGAAATTGCACAAGCCTTTTCGAAGAAGTAGATAAGACGGCCAAGGTTTTCTTCGTCTGCCTTTGTTACTTTAATCTCAAGGTTAGGTACGCCACCGTCGGTATGTGCTAAAACAGTGCCCTCAAATGCTTTTTCATTAATGAAGGACATTGTCTTACCAGCAAGGAAGTTAAGACCATCACCGTCGTCTTCTTCCTTTTCAATAACAACATCAGCAGTGCTTTTTGAGAAGGTTACAACCGTTTCAAACATTAAACGTGCGCCGTCCTGCACGTACTGACCCATTGAGTGAAGGTCGGTCGAGAAGGTAACTGCTGCGGGGAAAAGACCCTTATTATCCTTACCTTCGCTTTCACCAAATAGCTGCTTAAACCATTCAGCCATCATAGTAAAGCGAGGTTCATAGCTTACCAAAAGCTCAACTGATTTACCCTTGCGATAAAATGCGTTACGAAGCGCTGCGTAAAGGTAGCAATCATTTTCGTAAAGATTTTCGTTTGAATATTCTTCCATAGCCTTTGCAGCGCCAGCCATTAAAGCGTCAATGTCAGCACCTGCAGCAGCAATAGGTAAAAGACCAACTGCAGTAAGAACTGAGAAACGACCACCAACATCATCAGGTACTACGAAGCATTCATAACCCTTTTCATCAGCCAACTGCTTAAGTGTGCCACGAGCCTTATCGGTTGTGCAGTAAATACGCTTTGCAGCTTCCTCTTCACCGTAGCGTTCTTCCAAAAGCTTTCTAAATACACGGAAAGCAATTGCAGGCTCGGTAGTGGTGCCAGATTTAGAAATTATGTTTACTGATACACGCTTGCCTTCGCAAAGCTTTAACATATCGTCAAGATAAGAGCCGCTTATGTTGTTACCTGCGAAATAAATTTCAGGTGCATCACCGCGAAGATTGTTGTAATACGGACCCTTTAAAAATTCGATTGCGGCACGCGCACCGAGATAAGAACCGCCGATACCGATAACGATTAAAATATCAGTATCCTTTTTAATTTTTTCAGCAGCTAATTTAATACGTGCGAATTCTTCCTTATCATAATCAACAGGAAGGCTTACCCAACCCAAAAAGTCGTTGCCGAGACCGCTTTTATCATTTATCATTTTATGAGCAGCGGCAACCTGTGTTTCGAGACCCTTAAGGTCGTTTTCTCGTATAAATTCGTTTGCGTAAGATTTGTTAAATTTAATAGACATTGCTTTTATCACCTATTGGGATTATTCTTTTTTATCATTTTACTATATCTCGCGCTTATTTTCAAGTAGAAATAGTTAATTATTTACAAAAAAATTATAAAACTAACAGTCCTGACACTATGTGTTTAAATGTAATCCACAAATTTAGACGTTTTACTTGTTCATTAGACACAATTTTTATGCTTCCCACCGATTTATCACCAACATAAATATCAACGTTACCCACTACCTGCCCCTTTTTAACAGGTGCTGTAATGTCACTTTTAAGGTTTAACCTTTGTGTAATTTGCTTTGCTTCGTTTTTAGGTAATAGCAAATTCAGTTTACCGTCAGGCGCAATTTTTACCTCCTTGCTAACACCTTTTTTAACTGCAACTTTTGTAACATCACCTAAATCGGCTTCAACTTCAAAAAAACTGTAATTAGCAAAGCCGTAATCCAAAAGCTTTTTAGCACCGTTAAAGCGGTCATTACTTGTATCGCCAGACATTACCACCGCCACAAGCTCCATTCCATCTCTCTGTGCGGTTGCAGAAAGGCAGTAGCCTGCAGTACTTGTCGTTCCAGTTTTAAGTCCTGTGGTGCCCTTATAAAAACGCACTAATTTATTTGTGTTTACAAGCTCACTTTCTCCGTTTCGAAGGCTATCCATCCACACTGTAGAATAATCCTTAATAAGCTCATGTTTAATAAGCTCGCTTGACATGACCGCCACGTCGTAAGCGGTGGTTAAATGCCCCTCAGCATCAAGCCCAGTACAGTTAATAAATGTGGTATTTGTCATACCAAGCTCTTTAGCGCGCGCGTTCATAAGCGCTACAAACCCCTCTTCACTGCCCGAAATTAGTTCACCCAAAGCTACGCAGGCATCATTAGCCGAGGCAATAACCGTCGCCTTTAAAAGCTCGTGCACCGTCATTGTTTCATTAGGCTCCAGCCAAATTTGTGAACCACCCATACTGCAGGCGTGTTCACTTGCCGTAACCACAGTTTCAAGGGTAATATCTCCCCTGTCAAGCGCCTCCATAACAAGCAAAAGCGACATTATTTTGGTAATTGATGCAGGTGATAATTTTTCATCACAATTATTTTCATAAAGCACGGTAGCTGTGTGTGGCTCCATTAAAATAACCGACTTTGCCTTAATATCTAGCGTTTGACCTATTGCCGCATTATTAACCGTTGTGTCAATTGGCACATTAATGTCCGACAAATCACATTCACTTGAAACAGTTGCCGCCGAAACGCCCACATAAAGCAGCGAAAACGTAAGCATTAGTGATAAAAATACCTTTAAAAATTTAGCCAAAAAAAGCACACCCTTTTATATGTTCTATAAAAGGATATGCTTTAAAAATTTATTCTATACCGCAGACGATAGTACCGCCACCAACAACAATATCACCGTCGTAAAAAACTGCCGCCTGTCCGGGACTGGGGGCGCGCTGTGGCGCTTCAAATTCAACCAAAACGCCGTTTTTATAAGGCTTTATGGTTGCGGGCTGTTCGGTATGGCGGTAACGAAGCTTGCAGTAAACCTTCATTTCACCATCTAATTTATCAAAGGGTATAAAATTAAGGTTTTCAACGTACACCTTATTATAAAAAAGATGCTCCTCATCACCAATTATAACCTCGTTAGTAACAGGGTTTTTATCAATTACAAAGGCGGGCTTGCCAAGGGCTATGCCAAGCCCCTTGCGCTGACCTACGGTATAACGTATCACACCCTTGTGCTGACCTAAAACCTTGCCATTAACATCAAGATAATTACCTACTTGCGACACAAAATCAGCCGTTTTTTCAATAAAAGCGGCATAATCCCCGTCGGGCACAAAGCAAATATCCTGACTGTCCTTTTTATTTGCATTTACAAGGTTTAAGCTTTCAGCAGTCGCACGCACTTCATCTTTTGAATGACTTGCTAATGGAAAAACCGTGCGACTAAGCTGTTTTTGGGTTAAGCAGTAAAGCACGTAGCTTTGGTCTTTAGACCTATCATCCCCGCGACAAAGCAAAAACCTACCGTCCTTTTCAACAATTTTAGCATAATGACCCGTTGCAATTTTGTGGCACCCAAGCTTTTGGGCAAGCTTTAGCATTTCGCCAAACTTGATTTCACGGTTGCAAACAATGCAGGGGTTTGGGGTACGACCGTTTATATATTCGTTTATAAAATTATCGATTACAAAACCTTTGAATTCGTTTTGCAAATTCGACACAGTATGGTCAATACCCAAAGTATCACAAACCAATTTTGCATCATTTTGCGACTGATTAGTATCACCGAAAAGGTCAAGGGTAATACCTAAAACCTCATACCCGTCATTTTTTAAAAGTGCGGCACAAACTGACGAGTCTACTCCCCCGCTCATACCAACTAAAACCTTTTGTTTCAAAATTTCACCACTTACTTAAAAAGGGCCGAATCAAACGGCCCTTTTTTGATATTAACATTAATATTAGATGGAAGTTGTGTCTGCAACAAGATACATATATTCATCAAAGGGCTTATGCATATTAAGCGCTTCGTAAATATCGTAATTAACAATTTTGCCAAGCTTGTAAGCAACAACGCGGTTACCGATGCCTTCTTTAAGGAGATTTACAGCTTCAAATCCCATTTGCGAAGCAATTACACGATCGCGAACTGTAGGTGCGCCACCGCGCTGAACATGACCCAATATTGTACCACGGGTTTCAATGCCTGTAGTAGCTTCGATCTTTTTTGCCATTTCGTCAACGCCGCCAACACCTTCGGCAACCATAACGATAAAGTGCTTTTTGCCAAGAGCTCGTGTACGTTCAATTTTTTCAATAACCTCATCAACGCTTGTGTCGCGTTCGGGCACTAAAATTGCAACAGCACCAACCGAAAGACCTGTGCGAAGCGCAATGTGACCAGCACGGCGACCCATAACCTCAACAACGCTGCAGCGTGCGTGTGAATCGCAGGTGTCGCGTAAACGGTCAACCATATCGATAACGGTGTTCATAGCAGTGTCAAAACCAATTGTATATTCGGTTGAAGAAATATCGTTATCAATTGTTGCGGGAATACCAACACAAGGAATGCCGCGAAGTGATAAGTCACGTGCACCACGGAAGGAGCCGTCACCACCAATTACAACAATACCTTCAATACCGTGTTTTTTACAAGTGGCCATTGCTTCAGCAAGACCTTCTTCGGTCTTAAAACGGCTGCTACGTGCGCTGTAAAGCATTGTACCGCCAAGCTGAATGATGTCGGATACGTCACGGGCACCAAGTTCAATAACGTCGTCTTCCATAAGACCGTTATAACCGCGACGGATACCCTTAACGGTCATACCATTAGCAATTGCAGTGCGAACTACGGCGCGTACTGCCGCATTCATACCCGGGGCGTCGCCACCGCTAGTAAGTACACCGATAGTTTTCATTATAAATCATCTCCAAAGAATTAACTTGAATTTTCAGTATTATATAGTATATACCATTAATTCACTTTTTTCAACAAAAATTTTATTAAACGAATTTTACGTTTTCATCCGCTAAAATTTCACACAATTCACGGTTTAATTCTTCACATTTTTTAACATAAAGTGACTTGGGCGCTTCAAGTCTTTTGCCCGTATCCCTACAAACAATGTAAACAGGTGTATCGCCCTTATATTTTGCCAAAATTTCACGAATTTTTGCAAAGGTGGGACTATTTTGGCTTTCTACCCTTAAATAAAGACCTTGCTTCACCTTTGGCTTGCTTTCCGCATAAACCGCACCCTTTAAATTTTCAGGTATGAGCTCTAGCTTTTCAAGCACAAGCTCAATATCCCTGTCTTCTCTTTCAGAAACACGACCGGTTAAAATAACTGGTTTTGAATCGGTAAGAAGCGATTTATAACTCGAATAAGCGTTAGCAAAAATCGTAATATTAATCGATGCTGAAACGTCTTCAATAATTGCAGTACACAAAAGATTATTGTTTTTAAGCTGGCGCACTTTAACACCACTTATAATACCCGCTATCGTAACACGCTTACCATCGGGGTATTTACCCATAGTAATATCGGATATGCTTATCATTTTTGCGTTTTTAAGGAATTCAGCATAATCGTCCATCGGGTGACCTGTCAAGTAAAGCCCCGTCGCCTCTTTTTCAAGGGATAAAAGCACATCGCGTGACATTTCAGGCACTTTTATAGGCTCGAATACGTTAGGCGAGCCCATTTCTTCAAACAAATTAAGCTGACCCTGCCCTGAAAAACGTCGTTCGTTTTCAACTGCCGACAACACGCCGTCAATATTATAAAGCATTTCGCGACGATTATTACATACGCAGTCCAAAGCACCGCTTTTTATAAGTCCTTCAAGGGCTTTGCGGTTAAATTCGCGAGAATAATTGCGAAGGCAAAAATCGTAAAACGATTCATACTTGCCGTTTTCTTTACGTTCATTTATAAGGCGTTCAATAAGCCCTAAACCTAAGTTTTTAATAGCCAAAAGACCAAAACGTATATTTTTACCTTCGGGGGTAAAATGCTCTAAACTATGGTTTACCGACGGTGGTAAAATTTTAATACCCGCTTTGTTACATTCGGAGGTATACTGCGAAATTTTTAAAGGGCTGTCCATCATACTTGTCATAAGCGATGCAAAATATTCAGACGGATAATGACATTTAAGATAAGCGGTGCGGTAAGCCACAAAGGAGTACGCACAGGCGTGGGCTTTGTTAAAAGCATAGGAGGAAAAGCTAGACATTTGGTCAAATATTTTAGTTGCCGCTTCTTCACTTATACCGAAGGCTAAGGCGCCGTGGCTTATAACATTGCCGTTTTGGTCCTTTTCACCGTTAAGGAAAAATTCCTTCTCGCGTTTCATGACCTCGTGCTTCTTTTTGGCCATTGCACGACGGACAATATCTGCACGACCAAGCGAATAACCAGCCAAGGTTCTGAACACCTGCATTACCTGTTCCTGATAAACAATACAGCCATAGGTTACACCCAAAATAGATTCAAGAGCAGGTATGTCATATTTGATTTTATCGGGGTTGTGACGGTTTTCAATATAACGCGGAATCGAATCCATAGGTCCCGGACGGTAAAGCGATAAAACTGCTGTCAAATCCTCAATGCTTTCGGGGTTTAACTGACGAAGAACATTTTTCATTCCATCCGATTCAAACTGAAATACACCAAGGGTTTTACCCTTAGCCATCATATTATATGTCGCGTTATCATCAAGCGGTATTTTTTCAATGTCAAAATCAGGCTCTTCAAGGCGGATGTATTTTTGGGTATCATCAATAATTGTTAAATTTCGAAGCCCTAAAAAATGTAATGCATCCCTTATCCTCAGCATTATCTGTTAGGAATCAGGGGTAGCATTTACCCATTACGGGCGCGATAGGTAACGAACATCTTCAGCATTATCTGTTAAGAGTCGTTTTCCCCCGCCTCACACCGTGCATGCGACTTTCACCGCACACGGCGTTCCATCGTGAGATAAATAGCCTTCGGTGGACTATTTTCGAATAGTGTCAGGGTTGGTTATAAGCATTTATAAAATATTACTTTATACCTTATTACAGTTTCTTACGATATTTTGTAAGTCTTTTAATTGTTTCTTCTGACAAATCTTCAGGCATTTGCTCATTATGAATTAATTGATGACAGTAGAGATGTGTTGTTATAAGGTTTGAAACCTTATTTACTTTATCTCTTCGTAGTTTGGGATTTACATGATGAAAATGTGCTTTATTGGGCTCCACATATCCGTTACAAACTTTACATTTACCTTTATCACGGTTGTATGCATATGGTCGATTCATAAAATACTCAAAGTCGTATAATGGATTTTTGCTTACTCTGAGATAGAAGGCATGTTGTGTTGAATTTACCTCATCCACTCTAACCTTTAATCCCTTTTTCCTCATTCGCTTATTGTAGAGTTCTCTACCTTCTGGCGTAAAAGGATTTTCAGCCTGATTTTTTACTCTTGGATTATCCCAAGAAGCAAAGTTAATATCAGTTATTCCAATATACATTCCTTTATACTTTATGGCTGGAATATGAGCTTTGTGTCCACTATGCAGACCAATGAGGTTGGATACCCTATTTGCTCTTATCCATTTACCACCAAATTTTTTGAGTGATTTGTATGCGGTGTATTTTAACAGCCATGCATATTTTCTTAACACTACACTAATTTGGTCACACATACTGTAATAGTTCATAAGTCCTATTATAACTGCATTGATTCTTGTGATTTCTTGAATTAATCTTTTCTTGTTCCACGTTACGACTTTGCGTAAGTAAAACAATTCTCGACTAAGACTTTTCATCTTTCTTTTGAATCTTTCCTTTTCAGGAGAAACCTTGTTGACCATCATGCCATTTTTATTGACAAGCCTAATCTCAACACCTAGAAATGTTATGGGTCTACTTGTGACGTTTGTTATTAATGTCTTTTCGTCTGAAAGCTCAAGTTTAAGAGTATCTTTTAGATATCTCTTCGCCTTGTATTTCAGTCGTTCAGCTGCATCTTGACTGTCAGTTAGAATAACCCAATCATCTGCATATCTGATATAATAACTTGTCTTTAGATTGCTATATTTTCTTATAGCTTGTAGTTCACCATCTCGTCTAGTGTGGGGTTTCTGCAATTGTTTCCGTTCGAAATCTCCAGTTATAAAATTATCAAACCTATTCAGGTAAATGTTTGCGAGTAAAGGTGAAATGATTCCACCTTGCGGTGTTCCTAGTTCACTTATTCCACACTCATTCATTATTCCTGCTTTAAGCATCTGCTTAATGATACATAATACTCGTTTGTCACGGATGCCGATTTGCCACAAGCTTTCTATCATAACATTATGGTCAATGTTATCAAAGAAACCCTTAATGTCGCCTTCTACTACCCAGTAACATTTAGCCGTAAAGTTGAGTCTTTTTATTCTCGCAATCGCCATATCCGCAGACCTCATTGGTCTGAATCCATAGGAGTGTTCGAAAAATTGACCTTCTGCGATTGGTTCAATCACATGTCTTACACATTCTTGTACTATGCGGTCCGATATTGTTGGGATTCCAAGCGGTCTCTTTTCGGACTTACCTGGTTTAGGAATCCATACTCTCCTTACCTTGTCTGGATGATAGTCTTTCAATTTCTCTCTGACCATCTCTATCAGTTCATCATATTGCATGTGCAAACAATCATCAATAACTTTTTCGTCAACTCCAGGAGTTCGACTTCCTTTGTTATTTTTAATTTTATGCACTGCCGATACAATGTTCGGTTCGGAGGCAATTATTTCCAGTATTCCCGTAAAATTACATTCATGTCTTAATTCATAATTACTTTTTGCCGTAAGATAAATATTTTGTAGAAGTTCGTTTAGTTCCTTTTCGTTAGTAGGAACCTTGCTAAGTTTTGTCCCCAATGGCATCACCTCCGTGATACAAATTGGTTAGTTCGTTTCGCTCATCGGCTACCCTAGCAATGAACCATTCTACACTATTCTATCTCATGACTATGCCCCTTCGCCGTGTGGTAGGCTTTCCCTACCTCAGACTACTACGGGCTGCTGTCCTTTGAATTCATAGGTCATTTCCTACCTATTAGAAACATTGGCTCTTAATAGCTTTATCATTTTCTTTCAAAGTTCCCTTGTTCCATCAAATCTATCCTTTAATTATAGTAACTTAGCCTCTGTCTCTGACCCGTAAGCCATTCTTTTTTCCATTGTCGAAGGAATAAGAACTCCTATCCTCTATGGGATAGGTACAGTAACCGTAATGGACAATGCTGTTACTGTGACTTAAACTCCTACAGGAGCAATCCAACTTTCGTCAGGGTCTCTAAATTACGAGCCTTACATACGACAGTTCCTGGTGAGTAGGCATATTACTTTTTACAGGACCCCCGACTTACTTCACCCCCATGCAATTTACTTTATACTTTCTTAGCGGGCGGGTTCTAACCACTTTTGAACCAACTCTTACTTGTATATTTCTTTTGTTTAGGTTGTTTTTCAGCCGACTTTACCGTGCTTTATACCATAATATATTAAGTTATTACAGCATAACGGAGTATCAGGGTATTGGGTGTCGACATTCACCCATCAAGTGGAATTTCACCACTCTAATCAATTTGATAGTTAAACAATTTTTTCAATTGTTCCGTTGACTTGTTTCCATTTCTGGAGTGTTTCATCAACGAACAAGGCGCACGTCCATTTTTAAAAGACCCAATTCTTCGAGGGAAGTCATTGTAAACTGCGTAACGGTCGCTTCATCATTAACTGCAAGGGGCACGTATTCGGCAACGGGCTTGTCCGAAATAACAACGCCTGCCGCATGGGTTGAGGCGTGTCGAGGCATACCCTCAAGCTTCATTGCCATATCAATAAGCTCTTTAACTGCGCTGTCATTCCGATAAAGCTCACGAAGTTCCTTGCCGCCTTCAAGCGCACGGGCAATTGTCATGCCAACCGCTTGCGGAATAAGCTTTGCCACCTTATCGCAAATTGCATAAGGCACGTCCATTGCTCTGCCGACGTCTCTTACAGCCGCACGGGCGGCAAGTGTACCAAAGGTAACAATTTGTGAAACATGGTCTTCCCCGTATTTTTCAATCACGTAATCAATAACCTTTTGGCGATTAACATAGCAAAAGTCAATATCAAAGTCGGGCATTGAAACACGTTCGGGGTTTAAAAAGCGTTCAAAATAAAGGTCATATTTAATTGGGTCAATACCTGTAATACCAACACATTGCGCCGCAAGTGAAGCTGCACCCGAACCACGTCCCGGTCCAACGGGAATATCGTGTGTTTTGGCATAATTTACAAAGTCGGCTACTATCAAAAAATAGTCAACATAACCCATTTTGTTTATAACTGAAAGCTCATAATTTAAACGGTCAATATATTCCTTTTGAGGATTATCACCGTAAATTTTATAAAGTCCATCAAAGCATTTTTCCTTAAAATACTCAAAGTGGTCACGCTCCCCTATATCAAAACGAGGCAGCTTAATTTTGCCAAATTCAAAGGTGACGTTACACTTTTCAGCAATTTTATTTGTATTCTCAAGTGCTTCGGGCACATTCGGGAAAAGTGCCGCCATTTGCTCGTAGCTTTTTAAATAAAATTCGTTAGTTTTAAATTCTAAAATATTATCATCAGTAATTTTGGTTGCAGTTTGAATACAAACCAAAACCTTGTGCATTTTATAATCGGTATCGTTTATATAATGTACGTCATTCGTAGCAACAAGGGGTATGTTACATTCATTAGAAATGCGAATAATTTGCGGGTTTACAAGCTTTTGTTCCTGAATACCATGGTCTTGAATTTCAAGGTAAAAATCTTCCCCAAAAACCGATTTATACCAAAGTGCAGTTTCCTTTGCCTTGTCGTATTCGCCATTCATTAAAGCACGGGGAATTTCACCTGCCAAGCAAGCAGAAAGACACACTAAGCCCTTGGAATATTTTTTTATAAGCTCACGGTCAACGCGGGGCTTTGAATAAAAGCCTTCGGTAAAGCCTGCCGACACTAATTTAATAAGATTTTGATAACCCTCGTTATCCTTGCACAAAAGCACCAAATGGTTATAACCGTCAAGACCCTTTTGTTTGTCAAAACGACCGCGGGTAGAAACATAAACCTCGCACCCAATAATTGGCTTTACACCCTTTTTAATGGCGTATTTATAAAAATCTATCACGCCGTACATAACGCCGTGGTCGGTGATGGCAATGCTTTTTTGACCTATTTCAGCCGCACGGTCGATAAGTTGTTTTATACGGGCACAGCCGTCTAAC
>JAGAPJ010000112.1 GCA_017623315.1 Clostridia bacterium
AACTATTCCTGTTGCTTTCATATATAAGAACCTCACCCATTTGCAAAATCAAAGATTTTGAATGGGGACCCGAGAACCTTGCCATGCAAAGCATGTAAATAACCTCACCCATTTGCAAAATCGTAGATTTTGAATGGGTACCCGAGAACCTTGCCATGCAAAGCATGTAAATAACCTCACCCATTTGCAAAATCAAAGATTTCGAATGGGGACCCGAGAACCTTGCCACGCAAAGCGTGTAACATTTCTCCTTAAATTACAAATTGTGTTGTTATTATCTGTATTTTAAGGAGATTTATACTGCACGAATTTACTTTTGAAATGAAATGTGTTATAATAAATTAAAGGCGGTGAAATTATGCGATTTGTTTTTAACGGAACTCTTGATGAACTCAAAGATAGTATTCGGACAAGAGCCAAAGCATTTCACAAAGATATCGTCATATATCAATATGATCCTACTGTTTTACAAATTGGTTTTTTGCGATTGGGACATAGCGGCGGTAGGTTTTTTGTCGCTAATATTACTGAAGAAAACAAGTCTGTTACTTTAGATGGTGAAATCAAGAACTTGAATACAAGTATGCCCAACACAGATACACGGAACCTTTTTCAAAAGATTCGCGACACGGCGTTTGGCTTTGTTGTCCTTTATGTGTTCCTTGCGCTTATCCCTTGGCTAATTTGGTCTATCTTTGATATCCCTCATCCTTGGATTTCTTTTGCGATACCTGCCGCTATTATAGCAACTTTTGAATTGGTATATCTGTTTAATAAACTTTTTTGCAAAGGCGAAAGAAGTTTTGATAAAGAGGATGACAGTTTTTTGCAGTTTATGTCAATGATTAGTAGCGGCGAAGCTACAGTACCTTTAAATACGCAGGAACTATATAGGATGCTTATTAACACGGATGGTCTACATTCATTTCCTCAAATCGAAAATGATATTATAACATGGGAACTGTATGGCAACATTTATGTTCAAGCATCAATCAGTGAGTATGATACAATCATAGATATCATTCACAAAAACACTCTTCATGGTTCTTATATGCACTGGCATCCCGATATTGAAGAAATGTACGAAGAATTATACAATATAGGGAAAAAAGGGAATGTTTTAGTTCTTCGTAAATGGCTATCAGGAACACAAATATATTATTTAGGCACTCCTGACAAATATCGTTTTGATAAAAACCAAAAATGGCATTGGGGCAAATTAACATATTTAGAGCAGAAATAATTAAGGCGGTGATTTTTACGAAAATTTTTCTTGTTCTAAAAGAAAGTATTTATGACTGCAAAATAAAAATATTTGATTCTCAAGGTGAACGATATTACTATATTTCGGCTTTATATGAGGAAGGAATGACTTCCTCTTCAATCACAGCGGAAGTTTTTGATAACAAGTTTTCTTTATCTCTTATTCCAATAACAGCAGATGTAAAATCCGTTTTAAACGAAATGGAGGAAAATGATTGGAAAGATAAATTTGCTAAAAAAGCCGCCGGCTTTTTGATGAACTCTGTGGATAAAACGATTCTACGCGTTGGTTGTAACTATCATATTGAGGGTTTACAAGACGGCGACCGTTTAGATATTACATTGCAGAGTTATGCTTTTGGAACATTTGACCGATTTGACATATTAGAATTGGTTCCGATATGTTATACGTTTTTTGAAGTAGCCAATTTTAACGAATATTACAAATTGACCGACGCTTACGAAACCAATCAAAAAGATGTACTCAAATTCGCCAAAACATTTGCTTCTTCCGCTGTTCTTGGAAACGGATTTTTCCTAACTCTTTTTACATATCCAATACAAGTAAGTCGAGTTAAATGTTTGACAAAAAATAAAAAAATCTTAAAAGTTCTTACCAAGTTTAATAATTTAAGCGATACTGAACGACAACGCTTTCTTGAAAAACAAGAAAACTTCTTTAATATATAACACAAAAGCGAGGGGAAATTCCCCTCGCTTATTTTTATTTGTTTTTAATTTTAAGTTTTTTTGTTATATTAAAGTCGTTGCCGTAATCTTTAATAGATTTAATAATATCGGAATAGTCGTATTTATTGGTTTCCATTGAGTATACCTTGAGTGGATTATTGTTAGGCACCTTCATTTCGCCGTTTTTATAAACCACAACCGAATTTGAAATTGTTGCCTGTGAATAATATGGCGCCGAACCGTTATAGTCGGAAAAAATTACAAATTCTATTATATATTTTACGTCTTTAAAATCTTCTAAATCGTTTTCCTTAATGACAATTACACGAGTATTTATAATTTCAAAATGCCCGTCCTTTTGCTTTTGAGAATTATTATAAATTTCTTCCCAACGTGCAATAAGCTTTTCCCTTGCAGGCTTAATATCCGATTTGGGTGAGCTGCAAGCGGTTAAAAAGCAAAGCACACATACTAATAAAATTATTGTTATTTTTTTCATATTAAACCACCATCTAAATTATTGACCTGTAATTATACCAAAAAGGAATTTTGCAATATCGGTATTATCGACTGTCTTATCTTTAAAATATTCAGTACCCTTTCCCACACCAAATACACGCACGGGTGTTGCAGTATGTTCGGTAACAGTTAATAAATCACTTAAATATTTAGTGTCACCCGTTGGCAATTTGACACCGCCTGTTTCGTGGTCAGATGTAATAATCAACAATGTATCAGGATTCTTTTCCATAAACTTTAAAGCAGCCGCTACCGTGCGGTCAAGGGTTACAACGCTGTTAAGCTTGCCGTTAATATCGTTGCCGTGACCGTATTTATCGGTTCCCGAGCTTTCTATCATAAGAAAGAAGCCGTTATCATTTTTAAGGCGTTTAAAGGCAACCTCGGCACAATTTGCAAGGTTATAGGTAGGAATTGAAGAATAGCCGTCCAAAAAGCCTAAAAACGGTTTTTTACTATCCTTATCAGTATCAAGCACCTGTGTGAAACGCTTAAAGTCCTTGGCTACTAGATATTCATTATCGAAAATTTCACGTTCGTCCTCTTCCAAAACCATAAACACGCTGTTATAATCCTTACCCATAAGCACGTCGGGCTTAAAGCTTATCATTGAATTTATAAGCTCGGCAGTATTGGAGCGTGAAATGTTATGTACCGTAAAGGCGGTGGGTGTAGCACCCGAAATAACCTCATCGGTAATAATGCCAACCTTTTTACCGGCGGCGCGTGCAAGCTCTACCATATTTATAAGGTCTTTTCCGCTTGGGTCTTTACCTATATAACCGTTATTGGTTTTAACGCCTGTTGAAAGGGCGGTACCCGATGCGGCTGAGTCGGTAACATCATTATCATATGAATGTGTGGTTGCTAGACCGTGGTTTTTAATTTGGTTTAAAACCAGTCCAAAATCGTAAACACCATCAGCGTGCTCTTCAGCCAAGGTAATGTCATTAGGTCCCATACCATCGCCAATAATTATAATAATATTTTTAGGTGTTGTAAAATTACCATTTATAATTTTTTGCGCCTGTTCCTTAGTTATTTTAATTTCACCTTGGGTGTACCAGCCCTGTGGCTCTTCATTTTGGGAGCTGTTATTTTTTTCACCGCAAGCCGAAAAAGTTAAAACAAGCATTAATGATAAAGTAGCTGCTAAAAGCTTTTTCATAACTTTAAAACTCCTTGATTTTTATACTTTAATTTTACTTTAATATTACTTTATTGTCAAGTAAAGCAGTAAAAAAGGAGACACAAAAGCGTCTCCTTTAAGCATTATTAATAGGTAGGCTCTTTAATTTTCTTAACTTTGAAGCGGTCAACAGCATAGCTGTTTACGTCAGCCTTTGCGGTTTTGAAAATTTCAGCCATATCTTTATTAAATTCCTTATCCTTTAAAAGATGGCGAACAGCACTGTCCAAAGTATCACGATAGTAAGGGTCAGCCTTAATATCCTTTTTAACAACTAAAATATAGCCTGCCTTTTCAGCCTTTGTAATAAGCTTAACTTCGTTAGTTGCCATTTTCGAAATTTCATCAAAATTATCGTGGTCATAGCCGCTATCCTTAGCGCCAAGGATTTGTGCATATTCGTCTAAAGGCTTAAGTTCTTCCTTTTCTTCCTTCTTATCCTCTTCCTTGTTTGCTTCGTCCTTATTAGCGTCTTCTTTATCGGTTTCCTCGGTTTTTTCTTCTTCCTTTTCTTCTTCAGGCTTTATGTCGTTATAATCGTTATAAACCTCTTCAAAGGTCTTTTTACCTGCTTTAAGGTCAGCCACATAAGCGTCAAGCTTTGCTTTAATTTCTTCCTTTTCCTTATCGGTTTCATCCGCAAAGGTTACGTCAATAAGGTCAGCAATTATAAAGTCCTTATAAAGCTTTGCTTCAACGTCAGCGGCAGCAATTTCCTTTTTACCGCCTTCACCGTAAAGGTGTTCGAAGTAAAGCTCACCATAATAACCGTCAACAATATACTGTAAATAAGTGTTAAAGCTTACGCCGTTAGGCTCGAAAAGCTGACCATAGCCGTAATATGCCCAATAATAGTAAGCCATATTTTGCGCTTCGGTCATTTTTTCGTCGCTAAGTTCGATTTTAGCATCCTTGCAAAGCTTTTGGTATGTGCCGATTTCTTCCAACATATCAATAGCGCGGTCCTTTACCCAAGCATCAAACTTTTTGCCATCAATTTTTTGCTTAAAAAAGTCAACGTCAGAGGTAGCCTTGTCGCCAAGTGCTTCATAAACCTCGCTTTGACCCTCGCTATAAGCGTTAATAAGTGCACACATATAATAAGCCGAGGTGTATTCGAAACCGTTAACAGTAACTGCGATTTCGTCTTTCTTGTGGCATGCTGTTACCGAAAGTGCCATAACAAAAACGATAACGGCAGCAATGATATTTTTCATTAACTTCATTTTTAATCCTCCGAAGATTTTTTACAATACATCTATTATATATTAAACCTTTAAAAATGTCTACAAAAATTTTAATATTTACAGCGCATTTATAAGTTCACGCACAAAATCCGACAAATTTTGATTTTTTAAAAGCTTTATTGTGTAAACCGGCTTGTCGGTAACATTAAGCATAAAGCGGTTTTGATACTTTTCCGAAAGCTTGTGCATTGTTTCGGGCTGAATTGAATTTATTTTTAAAATTGCGGTGTTACCGTTAGCGGTAATTTCGGCAATTTTATTGTCAGCCGCCTTGTTACGCAAAACCGCAATATCGATAAGCCCCATAACCGCCTTTGGCGGTTCGCCGAAACGGTCGCACAATTCGTCAATAACGTCGGTTGCGTCATCATCGCTTCTAATAGCCGCAATGCGCTTATAAATACCCAAGCGTGCAGGCAAGGACTGAATATAATTTTCGGGTATATGCGCCGAAACATTGAGGTCAACCGTACAGGGAGTATCATCATCGGGTACAATGCCGTTTTCTTCCTTTACCGCATCGGATAAAAGCTTTAAATACATATCATAACCGACCGATTCCATATTACCGTGCTGTTCACCGCCTAAAATACTGCCCGCGCCCCTTATTTCAAGATCGCGCATTGCAATTTTAAAGCCCGAGCCGAATTCGGTATATTCCCTTATAGCCTCAAGTCGTTTTGAAGCAATATCGCTTAACTGCTTATTGGGGGTAAAGCAAAAATAAGCATAGGCACGGCGGGGAGAACGTCCCACACGGCCGCGTAATTGGTGTAGCTGTGAAAGCCCCATACGGTCGGCATTTTCAATTATAAGGGTATTGGCATTTGGCACGTCAACACCCGTTTCAATAATGGTGGTGCAAACAAGCAAATCGATTTCGTGTTCTAAAAGCTGCTTCCACACGTTTGAAAGCTCATCTTCACTCATTCTACCATGGGCAATACCAATATTAATTTCGGGTATTTTAGCCTTAATTCGCGCGGCGCAGCGGTCGATGGTGTCAATACTGTTGTGAAGATAATAAACCTGACCGCCACGGCGAATTTCTTTGCGTATAGCGTCGGTTAAAATACCCATATTTTGTTCGAGCACATAGGTTTGCACTGGGTGACGGTCACCCGGTGCTTCGTCAAGGCTTGACATATCCCGAAGCCCCGACATTGCCATATTCAAGGTGCGTGGAATTGGGGTAGCAGACAGGGTTAAAATATCAACCGCAGGATAAAGCTCCTTAAATTTTTCCTTTTGTGCAACCCCAAAGCGCTGTTCCTCATCAATTATTACAAGACCTAAATCCTTAAAGCTTACGTCCTTTGAAATAAGACGGTGGGTGCCCACGACCATATCGAGTCTACCGCATTTAAGGTCTGCAATAATTTTTTGCTGTTGCTTGGGAGTAACAAAACGGTTTAAAAGCTTAACGGTAACAGGCATTTCACCAAAACGGCGCACAATGGTATTATAATGCTGGAGCGCCAAAATTGTGGTAGGCACTAATAATGCACACTGCTTACCCTCACTTATGCACTTAAAGGCGGCACGAAGGGCAACCTCGGTTTTGCCAAACCCAACGTCACCGCAGAGCAAACGGTCCATTGGAACATCACGTTCCATATCGGCCTTGATTTCATTAATGCACCTTAACTGGTCATCGGTTTCGTCATATTCAAACCTGCGTTCAAAATCGTTTTGCAGATCGGTATCGGGCGAAAAGGCATACCCCTTAACCGACATTCGCTTAGCGTAAAGTGCGGTAAGCTGCTTTGCCATATCCTTAACAGCCGCTTTAACACGTTTACGTGTTTTTTGCCATTCGCTACCACCAAGGCGGTTAATTTTAATTTGCGAATCCTCGGTTGCGGCACCGATGTAGCGTGATACTAAATCAAGCTGAGTAACAGGCACGTACAAAACGTCATTTTTAGCGTATTTAATTTTTATATAATCCTTTGTTACGCCGCTGTTTGTAATGCGGTTTATACCGTCGAAAATACCGATACCGTGTGCTTCGTGAACAACATAGTCGCCCTTTTTAAGTTCGTCAAGCGAGCCTATTTCCTGCCCTTTTTTGTTTTTCTTTTTAACACGCTTGCGGTCGGCGGCAATATAGCGGTGGGTTATAAGAATAAATTTTTGTGACGGAATTTCAAACCCGTCGGAAATACCGCCCGTGGTAACGTAAACTGCACCTGACGTAATTTCGGGGTTTTGGCTTAAAAGGGCGTTTATTCCCCTTTCCTGTAATGATGCAGTCAGCACCCTTGCGGCACGGTCCTCACCTGCTAGAATTACAGCGCAGCCCTTGTTTTCTAAAATATAGGTAATATCCTCAAGCAAGACATTAATGTCGCCGCCCCACGCGGTTGAACGCTTAAGGTTAAAGTTTATAATGTTTTTCGGTTTAATTTCATAACTGCCACGTGTAAAATTATCCATAATAACTGCATTTTCGCACCTTGCGTAAAATTCAGTTTTTGTAAGCCACAGCTTTGCAGTTTTCTTGTTTAAAAAGCCTTCTTCCAAAAGGTTTTCGGCATCCATATCGTTTTGCTGTGCTATACTTTTTAAGCGGTCGGAAATATTTATACTGTCCGACAAAATTATAAGTGTATCGTTTAAATAATCGAAAACCGTGGTATCAAAAAGCAGGGGGATATAACGGTCAGGCTGTAGGGCGATGCCGTTATTGAGGGCGTTAATATCCCTTTCAATTTGGCTTTTTTGGTTTTCGGTTATGCTTTTACTTTTTAAAAGCTTGGTAAGCTTTTCTATAAGCTCGGCGTTGTTATAAAGCACCTCGCAAGCAGGGGTAATTTCAATTTCGTCTATATTATCAGTACGGCGTTGGGTTTCAACATCAAAAAACGAAATACCGTCAATTTCGTCGCCCCAAAATTCAAGTCGTACAGGCTCCTTGCAGTTAACAGGGTAAATATCTACAATACCGCCACGGACTGAAAACTGACCTATACCCTCGCAAAGCTCGTTTCTTGTATAACCGCTGTTTAAAAGCCTTTCACAAAGGGCGCCAATTTCGGTGGTGTCACCGATTTTTAAAATAAAGTTTGCAGCCCTTAATTTTTCGGGTGGTAATGTGTACTGCAAAGCGGCATCAAGCGAAAAAGTCAGCACGTCAAAACCCCCGCCTAAAAGCTTAGACAGGGTGTCGGTGCGTTTATGTTCATACTCTTTTGAATAGCCTTTTATATCCGAAAGGCAATAATCCCTTGACGGAAAGTTAAACGCGTTTACCTTAAGGGAAAGTAAATCCTGCTGTAAGGCATCTGCAGAGGCTTCGTCAGGGGTGATGACGGCAATTTTTCTTTTTGTGTGACTAAAAAGTGCCAAAATTATTACCGCTTTGTGCACAGATGATAGCCCTGTGCACAGGGTTGGCAAACGGCCTTTTTGACAGTCATTTAAAAGAGCTTTATAATCGCTGTCATTTTTAAGAACATCTTTTATAAAATTCATTTTAGTTATTGTATTTATTCATTGCTGAATCAATACCCTTTGATATAATTTCTTTTGCGGCCTTGGTGGCCTTTAACAAGGCGGCGTCAAGGTTTTCTTTATCGCTGTCAGGGAACTTTGAAAGCACCCAGTCAGCAAGGTTATAATCGGGGTGTGGCTTTTGACCTACACCGATTTTTATACGGGCAATGTTATTGTCGCCCATAAGCTCTATTATATCCTTCATGCCGTTGTGACCGCCGTGACTGCCGTTTCGCCTCATTCTAATTTTACCGACGTCAAGCGAAATATCGTCATAAATAATAATGATTCTATCCTTCGGTATTTTGTAAAATGCGGCAATTTGCTGAACGGCACGCCCAGAATTATTCATATAGGTTTGGGGCTTTGCCAAAAGCACACGGTTTTTACCGAAATTACATTCACCGAAAACGGCTTCAAACTTGTGCTTATTAAAGTCACCCTCGCCCTGCTTCATTAAAAGGTCAATCGTCATAAAGCCAACGTTATGGCGAGTGCTTTCATACTGAAGTCCGGGGTTACCAAGACCGACAATCAGCCAATCAAATGTAGGTTTTTTTGAAAAAATCATTTAATCACCGACTGTATTTTAACATATATATGCCCCATATTCAAGCAAAAAACACTTGACACTTATAAAATAAAGTTGTATTATGATTTTTAGAAAAGCAATGATTAAGGACATTAGCTTATTTGTGACGTTTTTAGAGAATGTGGGTCGTCGGCTGTAAGCCCACTAAACCGACTTTAAGTGAAACCGCCTTTTAGCTGTATGGGGGTCAAAAACCTGTACCGTATAACCTGCGTTAAAGGTATTCGAGTGCCGAATTTTCGGAATTTGGGTGGAACCGCGGAGATTTTTATACTTCGTCCCTTTTATTAGGGGCGAAGTTTTTTATTTTTTAGGAGGAAATGAAATGATTAAAGTTACTTTAAGGGATACCGTTAAAGAATTTAACGACGGTATTAACGCTTTTGAGGTTGCAAAATCTTTCGGTGGCGGTTTTTATAAAAACGTTTGCGCCGCAAGAATTAACGGTGTAAACGGCGATTTACGCACCGTTTTAAAGGATGGCGACACACTAGAGCTTCTCACTTTTGAGGATGAATACGGCCGTTGGACCTTCCGTCATACCGCTTCTCACATTATGGCACAGGCAGTAAAGCGTTTATATCCAAACGCAAAGCTTGCTATTGGCCCTGCAGTTGACGACGGCTTTTATTACGATTTTGATATTGACGAAAAGTTTACCCCCGACGATTTAAAGAAAATCGAAGACGAAATGAAAAAAATTGTTAAGGAGGATATCGAGCTTACACGTTTTGCACTTCCTAAAGCTGAGGCAGTTGCAAAGTTTGAGGCTGAAAACGAGCCTTATAAAGTAGAACTTGCCGAAGGTATTGCCGA
This sequence comes from Clostridia bacterium, assembly GCA_017623315.1. Classification (GTDB taxonomy): domain Bacteria; phylum Bacillota; class Clostridia; order Oscillospirales; family Acutalibacteraceae; genus UBA737. Next base: position 9,815 of record JAGAPJ010000112.1, read on the forward strand.
CGGTGAGGAAATTAGCTTTTATGCACAGGGTGACTTTACCGACTTATGCGCAGGCGCCCATCTTATGAGCACAGGCGCTGTTAAAGCATTTAAACTTACTTCCGCTACCGGCGCTTACTGGCGTGGCGACTCTTCAAAGAAGATGCTTTGCCGTGTTTATGGTACCGCTTTCCCGAAAGCAAGCGAATTGGAAGCACACCTTACAATGCTTGAAGAAGCCAAAAAGCGTGACCATAATAAGCTTGGACGTGAGCTTGAAATTTTCACAACGGTTGACTGCATTGGTCAGGGTTTGCCGATTATGTTACCTAAAGGCACTAAAATTCTTCAAATTTTACAGCGCTTTGTTGAGGATGAGGAAGAAAGAAGAGGTTGGCTCCGTACTAAAACTCCTCTTATGGCAAAGAGCGACCTTTATAAAATTTCAGGTCACTGGGACCACTATTTAGACGGTATGTTTGTTTTGGGCGACCCTAACGATGAAAGCAAAGAATGCTTTGCACTTCGCCCTATGACCTGCCCCTTCCAATACCAAGCATATTTAAACCGCGCACGTTCATACCGTGATTTACCCTTACGCTATGGCGAAACCTCTACCCTTTTCCGTAATGAAGAATCGGGCGAAATGCACGGACTTATCCGTGTTCGTCAGTTCACCATTTCTGAAGGTCACCTAATTTGCACCCCCGAACAGTTAGAGGATGAATTCCGCGGCAGCTTAGAGCTTGCAATATTTATGCTTAAAACCCTTGGCCTTTATGAAGACGTATCTTACCGCTTCTCACAATGGGACCCCAACGATAAGGATAAATACATTGGCACACCTGAACAATGGGAAGAAGCACAGGATATGATGGGCAAAATTCTTGACCATCTCGAAATTCCTTACAAGGTTGGCGTTGGCGAGGCTGCATTCTACGGTCCCAAGCTTGACATTCAAATCAAGAACGTTTACGGCAAGGAAGATACCCTTATTACCATTCAAATTGACCAAATGCTTGCTGAAAAGTTTGGTATGGAATATGTTGACCGCGACGGACAAAAGAAAAACCCCTACATTATCCACCGTACCTCTATCGGTTGTTATGAACGTACCTTGGCACTTCTCATTGAAAAATATGCAGGTGCGTTCCCGATGTGGCTTGCTCCTACTCAGGTTAAAATTCTTCCCATTGCTGACAGACATTTTGATTATGCTTATGATATTAAAAAGCAGTTGGAAGCAAAGGGTATGCGTGTTGAGGTTGATGACCGTAACGAAAAAATCGGTTATAAAATCCGTGAAGCAAGGCTTCAAAAAGTGCCTTATATGCTTGTTGTTGGTGACAGCGAGGTAGAAAACGGCGCAGTTGCTGTTCGTCAGCGTGGCGAAAACGGCGACCTTGGCGCAATGCCTTTAGCACAGTTTATTGATTTGGCAGTAAACGAAATTGAAACAAAGGTAATTAAATAATTTTTAAAAGGGTACCATATCGGTACCCTTTTTTTATCAAAAACACAAAAAACCGACTGCATAAATAACGCTTTACACAGTCGGTTAAATAACTTCAATATTCATTTTTAAATTTTCTTCTTTCGTTTTTCCGTTTTTAATGCCCTATGCGGCACCTACATATCAAGGGGCGTTCCCCTAGTTAAAAATCATTTTACGGATTAAAACCTTTAAAAGTTAAATTGTACATTGGAATCACCCTTACAGTTTATTTAATGGAATAAATTTTTATTTTCATTAAAATCACCGAACTTTTATATTTATTAATCTTTTTTTTAGATTAACAATTAACTGTACATTGGTCTCACCTTATCATTTTATTTTTTGATAAAATAAATTTTAACTTTCATAAAGCATCACCGGGGGTTTATATATTCTGTTAAATCCTTTTGGAGAAAACTAAACTATTTGAAAACTCTTCCCGCCTTTATTATTTATTATAAGACCATATTAACATTTTAAAAATTATATTTTATAAAGTCCCTTTCGGGCCCGCTTAAATATCAAAATCAAATTTATGCTTTTAAACCAGACCCCATTCGGTCCTTTTTTAAAGATTTAAAAGCCGACAAACTTAAAATTTTGTTATTTAAGTTTTCTTACTTCATTGGAATCACGCCTTTCGCTTTTATTTTAGAAACCTTTCAGGTGGAGTTAATTCTTTCATTTTCTTGCTCCTCCTTTCTCTTTCTGTCTTTATTATAATCAATAGTGCACAAAATGTCAAGCAAATGTTAATAACTTTTGTAACTTTTTACAAATTGTTCAAAAAATCTATGAATTTTTAGTTACTTGTGATAAAATATAAAGCGTAAAAGGGATGTTTTTGCACCCTGTAATGAATTTTAATGATAAATATACATAAACTTATTAAAGGAGAATGTAAAATGGCTGAAATGAATAAGGATTATAACCCCGATTTAATTACTCTTTCGGATGATGACGGCAAGGAATACACCTTCGAGGTGCTTGATGCAATTGAAACCGACGAAGCAAGATATTTAGCACTTCTTCCCACCTATGAGGACTCCAAGAAAATGCTTGAAGAAAGCGGCGAATTGGTAATTGTTAAGGTTGGCGAAGAAAACGGCGAAGAATATTTTTACGAAATTGAAGACGACGATGAATATGAAACAATTGCCGATGCCTTTATTGACCGTTTAGAAGACTTTTTTGAAATTGATAATAAATAATCGAATAAATAATCGAAGATTTTTAAATTTTTAGGGAAGTCGCAATGCCGAAGACGTACGAAAGGTACTTCGAGGCATTAAGACAAACTTAAAATCATAAAGATTATTTATTGTCCTGTTTTGTTCGCGGACCGTTGCTTATATAACCCTACACTTTTAATTTTTGGGGCAATACTCTCGTGTGATGGGCTTGCAGACCTCCCGCGGCTGTGCCGAGTTCGGAAGAAGGGAGCGCGAAGTCATACGGTGTGCACCCACCTGCTTTACTGCAGGTTATCATTAAGCACATTACGGCAAAACGGGACTCCCTGTTAATAAGTAAAACCACTCAACGTTTGTTGCAATAGTAAAATAAAGGTAGACACATGGAAAACCACCATGTATCTACCTTTTTCTTATGCTAAAATATAACGGGAGGTATATAAAATGAAAAAAGGACAAAAGAAACGAGTATGGACTAAAGAACA
>JAGAPJ010000113.1 GCA_017623315.1 Clostridia bacterium
ATGATTCTTGACGGTCCTCACAGAAAGGGTGACCTTCGCCGTGCACGCGCAGGCGCTGCTAACATTGTTCCGAACTCCACCGGCGCTGCTAAGGCTATCGGTCTTGTAATTCCCGAACTCAACGGCAAGCTCATCGGTTCTGCTCAGCGTGTTCCTGTTGCTACCGGTTCTACCACTATCCTTACCGCTGTTGTTAAGGGTACTGACGTAACTAAGGAAGGCATCAACGCTGCTATGAAGGCTGCTGCTTCTGAATCTTTCGGTTACAACGAAGACCAAATCGTTTCTTCTGATGTTATCGGTATGCGTTACGGTTCTCTCTTTGACGCTACTCAGACAATGGTAGCTAAGATTGCTGACGACCTTTATGAAGTACAGGTTGTTTCTTGGTATGACAACGAAAATAGCTACACCAGCCAGATGGTTCGCACCATTAAGTACTTCGCTGAAATCTAATTTAGATTTTAAAATGCTTTTAAAACTCCTAGCCCTCGGGTTAGGAGTTTTTTTCAATTAATTTTGCCCTATAGTCTAATAATATTATTTATTTTATAATATTAAGTTGCAAATTTTTCGCACACCTTATAAACGACAATTTTTTTAAAAGCGGTATTGTATAATCGTTTGTGGGGTGGTTTTATTGATTGTTTATGCTGACGTTTTGGTTTTTCTTAATTTAATTGTTAATTATTTTTTATTGCTTGCTACTTCGAAAATCTTAAATAAATGCCCTAAAACACGTTGGCTTGTGCTGTCGGCGTTTATGGGTGCCCTTTCATCGCTTTACATATTTTTACCGCCGTTAAATATTTTTGTTGAAGGAGTTTTGAAAATTTTAGTTTGCGGCGTTATGTGTCTTGTGGTGTTTGGCTTTCAAAACGCAAAAGCCTTTTTAAAAAGCGTATTTTTGCTTTTTGGGGTAACTGTAGGGTATGGTGGTTTAATGTACGCTGTGTGGCTTTTGTTTTCGCCAAAGGGAATGGTTATAAATAATTCGGTTGTTTATTTTAACATTTCGCTTTTGCAGTTAATAATTTTTACTGTTTTGGGGTATATTGGCTTTTCGGTTTTGTTTCATATATTTCCCCGTAAGGCAATAACGGCAAATAGGTGCGAGGTAACCGTTTTTGTGGATAGTAAAAGCATTAATTTTACTGCTATTGTGGATACGGGCAATTCTATTGAAGACATTTTTTCACGCGGTGAAATTATTATTTGCGATAAATCTATAATGCTAAAGCTTTTCGGTAGTGATAATATTAAAGAATTACCTTATCTTCAAAGCCGATACAGGCTTTTGCCTTGCAGTACCGTGTCAGGAGCTAATGTGCTTGAAGGGGTGCGGTGCGACAGGGCGGTAATTAAATTAAACGATAGGGAAGTGAAGCTTTCGGGACCTATACTTGCTATTTCAAAAACAAAGCTTTCAGATGGTGAAGCAATAATTAATCCAAAGGTTTTAGGGTGATATTTATGAAAATTAAAATGCTGTTTTATCTTTTTTTGCTTAAAATCGGTTTTATTAAGCCGACGCATTACATAAACGGGGCGCAAACCCTACCACCGCCACTTAACGCCGATGAGGAGGCAATTTTACTTTCACGTGACGATAAAAAAGCCAAGGATATTTTAATTGTGCATAATTTACGGCTTGTGGTTTATATTGCAAGAAAGTTTGAAGCGCCGAATACCAATATTGAGGATTTAATTTCAATCGGTACAATTGGGCTTATAAAGGCGGTGAATACCTTTTGCCTTGACCGTAATATAAAGCTTGCTACATACGCCTCACGCTGTATTGAAAATGAAATATTAATGTATTTAAGAAAAAATTCCACACAAAAAAATGAAATTTCAATTGACGAGCCACTTAATATTGACTGGGACGGAAACGAGTTGTTACTGTCAGACGTATTGGGTAGTGAAAGCGACGAGGTTGGACGTGGTGTTGAGCAAGAGGACGAAAGGGTGATTTTAAACAGCTTTGTAAATGGACTACCACCTCGCGAAAAGCAAATTATGGAAATGCGTTTCGGTATGAACGGGTATGAGGAATATACCCAAAAGGAAGTAGCCGACAGTCTGGGAATTTCACAGTCGTATATATCACGGCTTGAAAAACGAATAATATCAAAGCTGAAAAAACAAATTGAAAAAGCGGTTTAACTGTGGTATATTAAAGAAAAAACGGAAGTTTAGAATATGGAATATTTTATAATATACATTTTAACAATAAGCATAATTTCTATTTTTGCAGTGATTTTAGATAAAACCGCCGCACGCAAGGGTAAAAGACGCATAAGTGAAAATGTACTTATGACACTTGCAACCATTGGTGGTGGCATTGCAATGTATGCGGCAATGCGAATAATACGTCACAAAACACGCAAAAATAAGTTTATGGTGGGAATACCGGTTATAGTAATGCTTGAAATTGCCGCTGCAGCAATAATTTATTTTAATTTTTTAAAATAAATTTAAATTTTTTGTTGACAATTTAGGTATAGCTTGGTATAATATTAAAGCTGTCTAAATGATTCATTAGCTCAGACGGTAGAGCACTTGACTTTTAATCAAGGTGTCCGGGGTTCGAATCCCCGATGGATCACCAAATAAAGAAACCGACCTTTTGGTCGGTTTCTTTATTTTATATCAGACCAGGGGATTCGAACCTTGAGAGGTCGAGGAGCGTAAAGAAAACAGTTCGGTGAACTGTTTTTAGCGACGAAGTGCGAGGCGGGTGCTGTTTGCAAAGCAAACGGTCGACGAGCACGGAATACGCGAAGCAGATTTATTCCCGATGGATCAATAATACTGTAGTGAAACTATTGTGCCACAAACAAAAACCGACCCTTACGCGGTGTACTGTTAAGGACAGTAAAAGAGCTGTGTAGAAAATATCTACACAGCTCTTAATTTTGTCTCATACCGTAACAAGCAGGGAAAATGTACGGCACATTTTCCACTTGTTAGGAGAACCTAAAACCCTTTTCTAAACAAATATCATCAATTCGAAAAATTGGAATTTATTAAGCTGTTTTATGTAATATTGGGAACTGAAGCAAATTATTTTTCAAGATCTCCGTCAGTGCAATGGACGATAAAATCACCGGATCCATAGCACCAATTATCTTTTTTATTTCCCAAAGCTCCATATATTCCGTCAACTGATTTCCATTCATTCTTGTTTCCGCCAAAATTTATATCTGAAAGCGATGTACAAACACCAAAAGCTCCATGACCAATTTCCTTTACAGAGCTTGGAATATAAACACTTTTAAGGGAAGCACATCCTAAAAATGTGTCAAAATCAATTTTTTCTATCCCGTTTGGGATGGAAACAGTTTCAAGCAATGTACATTCACGAAATATTGCATAGGGCAATTTCACTAATCCACTTGGGAGATTGATCTCTTTAAGACTTGAACATTCCGAAAATGCATATCCTCCTATCTCGGTAACACTTTCGGGAATTTGCAAATTCTCAAGAGATGAGCATCTAATAAATGCACCGTAATCAATTTTTGTTATTTTATTGTGAAGTGAAAGCTCCCTAAGTGAGGTGCAACCTTCAAATTGACGCATCAAAATTTTCGTCACTCCGCTCGGAATGTTTATGTTTTCCAAAGCAGAGCAATGATAAAATGCATATTCGCCGATTACACCAACACTGTCGGGAATGAAAATGCTCATAATTTTTGAGTTCCCCGCAAAAGCGTATCCACTTATTGTTTGAACCCCTTCAGGAATTATATAGCTTTCACCCTCGTTTTTGGGTGCATATTGAATGAGTGTTTTCTTATCCTTACTGTAAAGAATTCCATCAATAGATACAAAATTCTTATTTTTTTCGGTAATTTTTATTTCCTCAAGATTTTCCATCATGGAAAATGCGTAATCGCCAACAAATTCTATCCCTTCGGGTAAAGTTACTTCAGCAATTGAATTACAACCAAAGAAAGCGAATGCATCAATTTTTGTAATTCCATTATGAAAACTTATAGATTCTAATTCATTACACCCACCAAAAAGTGATCTATTAATCTGCGTTACACCTGAGGGAATTTCAATGCTCCTCAGAGATTCACACGTTGAAAATGCACCTGCCCCAATTTCAGTTACAGTTGAAGGAATGTTGATTGTTTCAAGAAAAATGCATTCTTGAAATGCGGCATTTCCAATTTTAGTAAGGTTTGCTTCTATTTGAACACTTTTTATTTTAGAATCATTATTTAATGGTCCACTTTTGTGGCAACAGGCGTAATCTCCAATTTCAAGCACCGGCTTTTCGTTGTAATATTCGGGAATAACAAGATTTTCAACATTCGCCCCAACATAAGATAAAATATAATATGTTCCGTCATCGGAAAGAGTATATTCTATTTTATCTTTATCAACATTCCTACATCCTGAAACTGTTAAAATCATCAAGAAAAAAAGAATTATACAAGTTGTCTTTTTCATGAAAATACCCCTCCGTCAAATTCTTATTTATCGTTTAGTTACATTATAGCATAACTTGACCGATAAATAAAGAGAATATAAAAAACACCCACAGTTTAAAAAACCATGGGTGTTTTCGTATTTTATTATACTGTCCTTAAGAGTACGCCTCATATAGGTCGGTTTTTATTTTTAGTTATCTCTGGAGCATTTTTCAGCATCAATTGCCAAAACAAGCATTAAGGCGTATAACGCATCATCGGGGTTAAAAACATCAATTATGTAAGTGTCGGTCCAGTTCCATATTTGTTTTGAAATATCGGCAACGGGGATATTATTTTGATTCAAAATGTTATAATCCCATTCAAACCAGTTGCCCTCAACCTGCCAACCGTTAAAATCGATATTATACTTTGGGGTGAAAAGGGTAAATTCACGGCTTATACAACCGAGGTATTGTTCACCCTTATAAATTTCAAACCTTGGTAAAAATGAAAAAATTTTTTGCTTTACTGTGCCAACCTCATTGTCGTTTTTGTCGTAAATTTTTAAAAGGTGTCCCCACGAAAGCTGACCCTTTACAACGTAAACGGTGTTGCCGTCCTCATCATAAATATCGTAGCTGTCAAACCATGAAAAAAGGCGTTGCTTAAATAAAAGCTTCATATTATCACCTAATTTTTTAAACTTTGGAGTGGGGCAGGAATACGACCTGCGCGGTCGATAAATTTGGTGGGTAGTTTATTGAGGTTTACATCCATAATCGGACCCGAACCCAAAAGACCGCCAAAGTCAAGCTCTTCGCCCTTTTGCTTGCCGATTGCGGGAATAACGCGAACGGCGGTGGTTTTAGAGTTTACCATACCGATAGCGGCTTCGTCAGCGATTATAGCCGATATAACTTCAGCAGGGGTTTCACCGGGGATAACAATCATATCAAGACCAACCGAGCAAACCGCAGTCATTGCTTCAAGCTTTTGAAGGGATAAATCGCCCGAACGAGCAGCGGCAATCATACCTGCATCTTCGCTGACGGGAATAAACGCGCCTGAAAGACCGCCAACGTAAGAAGAAGCCATAACACCACCCTTTTTAACGGCGTCGTTAAGCATTGCCAAAGCGGCGGTTGTACCGTGAATACCACAGCTATCAAGACCCATTTCCTCTAAAATGTGGGCAACCGAGTCACCAACAGCGGGGGTTGGGGCAAGGGATAAGTCAACAATGCCAAAGGGTACGCCCAAGCGCTTTGAGGCTTCAGTACCGACTAACTGACCCATTCTTGTAATTTTAAATGCGGTGCGCTTAATAATTTCGGCCAATTCACCAAGGGTTGCATTGGGGTATTTTTTAATTGCAGCCTGAACAACACCCGGACCCGAAACACCAACGTGGATAACACAGTCAGGCTCGCCTACACCGTGGAATGCGCCCGCCATAAAGGGATTATCCTCAACAGCGTTACAGAATACAACCAATTTAGCGCAACCGATACATTCGCGGTCGGCTGTAATTTCAGCGGCTTCACGCACAATTTGACCCATAAGCTTAACAGCATCCATATTAATGCCAGCCTTGGTCGAGCCAATGTTTACGCTTGAGCAAACGTTTGTAGTTTCAGCTAAAGCACGGGGAATAGCGCGAATAAGTTCTTCATCACCTGCAGAAAATCCCTTATGTACAAGCGCAGAAAAACCGCCGATAAAGTTAACGCCTGTGGCGTCGGCTGCGCGCTGAAGGGTTTTTGCATACATAACGGGGTCTCCGCCTGATGATGCAATAATCATAGAAATAGGGGTAACCGAAATGCGTTTATTAATAATTGGAATACCAAATTCCTTTTCAATATCCTCGCCCGTTTTTACAAGATTACCTGCAAGGCGGGTTATTTTGTTGTAAATCTTTTCACAGGCTTTTTCAGGGTCTGAGTCACAGCAGTCCAAAAGGGAAATGCCCATGGTAATTGTACGTATGTCTAAATTTTCTTCGGAAATCATATTAATGGTTTCCATTATGTCGTGAATATTAATCATTTTTTACCCTCTTAAATTCTGTGCATAGAATTAAAAATGTCCTCGTGCATAACGCGGATATCAAGACCATTTGCCTTGCCAAGTTCCTTCATTTTGTCCGAAAATTCAGAGAAGGTGCAATTAAGGTCTTTAATTTCTGTAAGCATAACCATTACAAACATATCCTGCAAAACAGACTGTGTAATGTCCAAAATATTTGCATTACATTCGCTGCATACTGTGCTTACCTTCGCGGTAATACCTACAGCATCCTTGCCAATAACCGAAACAACAGTTTTCATAAAATCACCCTTTGAAAATAATTGTATGTATTTTAACATATAGTTTCAAAAATATCAATGTATTTATTTCATTTTAAGCAAATGATACTTCATAAATACGCAAAAAAGTCAAAAAAACAATATTGTGGATATTGACAAAACGGGTGTTATGCTATACAATATATGGTACAGTGCAAGACTGACGGAAAAGTGGGCTTAACCACTATGAATTGCATTGATAGTTTGTGTCGACCGTCTGGGCAATTCAGTGTTAGGGCTGAATTGCTTTTTTTGTGGAGGAATTTTAAATGTATAGTGAAAATTGGAATGGTTTTAAATCAGGTGTATGGCAGGATGAAATTAACGTTAGGGATTTTATTCAACAAAACTATACCGAATATTTAGGTAATGATGAATTCTTGGCAGGTGCTACCGAAAGAACAAACACCCTTATGGGTAAGCTTAACGAACTTTTTAAGGCTGAACGTCAAGCCGGCGGTGTGTTGGATATTGACACACAAACGGTTTCTTCACTTGCGGCATACCCTGCAGGTTATCTGGATAAGGAAAATGAAATTATTGTTGGTTTGCAAACCGACAGCCCACTTCGCCGCGGTATAAACCCCTTTGGCGGTATTCGTATGGCGCGTCAGGCTTGCGAGGCTTACGGTTATAAGCTTTCTGACAAAATTGAAAATGAATTTCAATACCGTACCACACACAACGACGGTGTTTTCCGTGCTTATACTACCGAAATGCGTCAAGCACGTCGCAGTCACGTAATAACAGGCCTTCCCGATGCTTACGGCCGCGGTCGTATAATCGGTGACTATCGCCGTGTTGCGCTTTACGGTGTTGACCGCCTTATTGAAGAAAAGCGTAAGGATAAATTGAATTTAGAAAAAGGTGAATATAAAACCGAACAAATTCGTTTGGGTGAGGAATTATATCAGCAAATTCGCTTCTTGGAATATATGAAAGAAATGGCGAAGATTTACGGTTTTGATATAAGCGGTCCCGCAAGTAACACAAAAGAAGCTGTTCAGTGGACATATTTTGCTTATCTTGGCGCTATTAAGGAGCAAAACGGCGCTGCAATGTCACTTGGCCGTGTTTCTACCTTCTTTGATATTTATATTGAACGTGACCTTAAAAACGGCACCCTTACCGAAGAAGGCGCACAAGAAATTATTGACGACTTTGTTATGAAGCTTCGTATGGCGCGTCATCTTCGCACACCCGAATATAACGAGCTTTTTGGCGGTGACCCAATGTGGATTACCGAAGCAGTTGGCGGTATGGGCGAAGATGGTAGAACTCTTGTTACAAAAAGCAGCTTCAGAATTTTAAACACCCTATACACCCTTGGTTCATCACCCGAGCCTAACCTTACTGTGCTTTGGTCAACCGCTTTGCCTGACGGTTTTAAGCGTTTTTGCGCTAAGGTTTCGGCGGATACTGACTCTATTCAGTATGAAAACGACGATTTAATGCGTCCAATTTACGGTGACGATTACGCTATTGCTTGCTGCGTTTCTGCAATGCGCGTTGGTAAGCAAATGCAGTTCTTCGGCGCAAGATGCAATTTGCCTAAATTATTGCTTATTGCTTTAAACGGCGGTTTTGACACTACCAGCGGCATTGAAATTGGCCCCAAATCAGACGTTATGCAGGGCGACGTTTTGGATTACCAAGCGGTTGTAAAGCGTTTTGACAAATATCTTACATGGCTTGCAAAGCTTTACGTTGATACAATGAACGTAATTCATTATATGCACGATAAATACGCTTACGAAAAGACACAAATGGCATTACACGATACCGACGTTGAACGCCTTATGGCATTTGGTGTTGCGGGTCTTTCGGTTATTGCCGACTCGTTCAGCGCAATTAAATATGCAAAGGTTAAGCCCATTCGTGACGAAGAGGGTTATATAGTTGATTTTGTTATTGAAGGCAATTTCCCTAAGTTTGGTAACGATGACGACAGGGTTGACCTTATTGCAAAGGAAATTACCCACAAAACCATTACCGAGCTTCGCAAAACACCCACCTACCGTAATGCAACACATACCCTTTCGGTGCTTACCATTACTTCAAACGTTATGTACGGAAAAAACACAGGTGCAACCCCCGACGGCAGAAAAGCAGGACAGGCCTTTGCGCCAGGTGCTAACCCCATGCACAACCGTGAGGAAAACGGTGCTTTGGCTTCCCTTAATTCAATTGCAAAATTAAGCTATGACGACTGCCGTGACGGTATTTCCAACACTTTCTCTATTACCCCTGAAACCCTTGGACGTGAGGAAGATGAAAGAATTACCAACTTGGTAACAATTCTTGACGGTTATTTTGCAAAAATGGCTCACCACATAAACGTTAACGTTTTAAACCGTGAAACACTTATTGAGGCGTACAACAACCCCGAAGCATATCCCAACCTTACAATACGCGTTTCGGGTTATGCGGTTAACTTCCATAAGCTTTCAAAGGAACAGCAAAAAGAGGTTATAAGCCGTACCTTCCACGAGGTAATGTAATGTCAAACGGCTTTGTAAGTTCAATTCAAACCCTCGGCACGCTTGATGGGCCGGGGGTACGCTTTGTGGTGTTTTTTCAGGGGTGTCCGTTAAGGTGCGGTTATTGCCACAATCCCGAAACACAAAGTATGTCGGGCGGTAAGGAATACACCGCCGACCAAATTGTCAGTAGCGCTTTAAGGTACAGGGAATATTTCGGTAACGACGGTGGCATAACCGTTTCAGGTGGCGAGCCGTTATTACAACCCGACTTTGTGGCAGAGGTTTTTGAAAAATGCCACCAAAATGGCATTAACACATGCCTTGATACAAGCGGATGTGTTATTAATGATAAGGTAAAAAAGGTTATTGCTTTGACCGATTATATAATGCTGGACATTAAGTTTACAAACAATGCGGATTATGAAAATTACGTTGGTTGTCAGCTTTCAAAACCGCTTGAATTTTTAAGGTTGGCTGACAATATGGGGAAAAACGTAAGGCTTCGCCAAGTAATCGTGCCCAGCCTTAACGATAATGATGATAACCTTTTAAAGCTTTCACAAATTGTAAAAGAATATAGCTGTGTGAAAACGGTTGAGCTTTTACCCTTTAAGAAAATTTGTAAAACAAAGTATGACGCATTAAACCGTGAATTTTTGTTTGACCGTTATGATGCGGCAAGTCCTATAAAGGTAAAAGCATTACAGGAAAAATTAAATAAATTGATAAAATAAAAAAGCCATCCTGTTGGATGGCTTTTTTTATATAAAGGGGAATAATCGGTAATTTTAAAGACAAAAACATTTTTGCCGCCGATATGCAGGACATCCCTTATGGCTCCCCTGCAATATACTATGCAAAATTACGCTTTAGGTGACTTGCGGATATATAAAATACCCAATGTATCAGCACCACAGTGTGAAGAAATAGTGCAGCCTGCGCGGCAGGGAATAACTTCCTTAAAGAAGCCGTATTCCTTAACCTGTGCGGTAACAGCATCAACAATTTCATCTGCACAGCCTGCGTGTGTAACAAAAATACGTGTGTTGTCAATATCGTCTAGGTTTGCAAGGCGTTCCGAAACATATTGCTTTAACACGTCGCCGTATTTGCCGCGGTATTTTTTGCTAACGTCCATTTTGCCGTTTGTAACGTCGATACAGGGCTTTAATTTTAAAAGGTTAGCGCCAAGCATTGCAACAGCCGAGCATCTGCCACCCTTGTGTAAATATTCAAGATTGTCAATTACAAACGAAGCGTCCGAGCATTTTACAAGTTCTTCAGACTTAGCAATAATTTCCTCTGCACTTAAGCCGTTTTGAGCCATTTCGGCAGCGGCAACTACCACAAGGCCAATACCTGTTGAAAGGTTTTTAGAATCAACAACAAAAACGTTGCCTAAATCAGCCGCAGCAAGTAAAGCGTTATTATAGGTTGAAGACATTTCAGAAGAGATGGGGAAGTGAATAACGGTTTTACCAGCTTTTACATAAGGGGTGAAGAAATCCAAAAAGTCGCCAACGTTTGCGGCGGTGGTTTTGGGTAATTCACCTGTTTTTGCGTGGTGTGCATAAATTTCGTCAGGTGTAATGTTTACACCGTCCAAATAAGTGGTGGCACCCAAGGTAACGCCAAGGGGAATAACCGAGATGTTATATTTTTCGCGAAGCTCTAACGGTAAGTCAGCAGTAGAGTCACAAGTGATTATAATGTTAGACATAATTTTTCCTCCAAATTAAGTTTGCCCATTTATTATAACATTAAATATGTGTTTTGGCAACTTTTTTATTATTATGTCGTATTTTGTAATAATTTGTAATGATTTTATTTGATGAAATTTGCTATAATGAGTATAAAAGGGTTAAGTATTAATTTTAGGGACTGAGATTTTGAAAAAATTTATTAAAACCAACGTATTTATAATTGTAGTAGCAATTTTATCAGCCGCGCTTGTGGGAATGAGTGCTTGGACGGTTGTTTTAAATATTCAAAACCATAAGCTTAAAAACCGTGTCGTGTCTACAATGGCGGATATGGATAAAACTAACGACCGTTACGATAAAATGAAAGCTGAAAACGATGCAACCAACAGCGAAAATGCCGCTTTAGAAAAGGAAAACCTTGATTTAAAGTTTAAGCTTGAAGCCGCCCAAAAGGAAATTAAGGATGCAAAATCACTTTTAAATAAGGTAAGCGCTAAAAAAATGATAGAGGCTGAAAAAGCACTTGCGGCGCAAAATTCACCTCAAGCAACCGTTATTCCCGAAAGTAAGGTGTGTTATTTAACCTTTGACGACGGCCCGTCGGACTGCACGCTTGAAATTTTAAAAATTTTAGATACATATAACGCCAAAGCCACTTTTTTTGTTGTGGGTACTGCAAAGCTTCAATATTTGCCCCAAATTGTAGAAAAAGGGCACACCATCGGCCTTCATTCCAATACCCACAATTATTCAAAAATATATAAAAGCACAGATGCATTTTTTAACGATTTAACTGCCTTGTCGCAAAAGGTTTATGACGTGGCAGGTGTACATTCAAAGGTTATACGCTTCCCAGGTGGCAGCAGCAACAAGGTTAGCAAATCTTATTGCAAGGGTGTTATGACTAGGCTTACAAGTCAGGTTAAAATTAAGGGCTATGCCTATTTTGACTGGAACGTTGATTCGGGCGATGCATCGGGCAAAAATGTGCCTGCTAAAACAATTGTAAACAACGTTTTAAACTCTGCCGCTAAAAAGAATTCTATTTGTGTTTTAATGCACGATACTTCCTCCAAAAAAACAACGGTTGAAGCCTTGCCCGAAATTTTAAAGGGCTTAAAGGCTATGGGCTACCGTTTTGAAGCGTTAAATGAAAAATGCTACGGCTTTCAGCATACGGTGCGCAACTAATTGCTTGACATAATAATATTATATAGCTAAAATAAAGGTATAATTCTTCGGAATTATGCCTTTTGTTTTTGTGGGTGATAGTTTTTGAACTTTAAGTTAAACTTACATTTTATTTACGTTTTAATTGCGGCGGCGCTTTGGGGCGGCGCAGGCATTTTTGTAAAGGCGGCAGGGCAATATGGCATTAAAGAAATGCAAATTGTCTTTTTTAGGGCGCTTTTTTCGGCTATAATACTTGGCGGTATCATTTTAATAAGGGACAAAGGTTTATTTAAACTAAAGCTTAAGGATATATGGCTGTTTGCCGCGGCGGGTATATTCAGTATTGTTTTGTTTAATTTTAGTTATTATAAAACAATGGCGCTTACATCACTTTCGGTAGCGGCGGTGCTACTTTATACCGCACCGATTTTTGTTTCGGTTTTGTCAATTATACTGTTTCGTGAAAAAATTACACTCAACAAAATAACCGCACTTATTATAGCCTTTGTGGGTTGTTGTTTTGTAACAGGCTTATTTTCACAAACTCAGCGTATAACCGCAACTGCATTAATTTTTGGCCTTTTAACAGGCTTTGGTTATTCACTTTATACCATATTCAGTCAAATTCTTATAAACAAAGGCTATGCAACCTTAACCATTACGTTTTACACATTTTTGTTTGCGGCTGTGGGTGCTTTGCCCTTTGTAAACGTTATAAAAACTACTAATCAGGTTGAGGCAGCACCTATTGGGCTTTTCGTAATGCTGTTAATGGCAATTTTTAACACGGTCATACCGTATTTACTGTATACGGCGGGGCTTTTGGGTGTGGCTACCTCGGTGGCACCTATTATTGCAACACTTGAGCCTGTGGTCGCAACCGTAATAAGTGTTACGATTTTTAGCGAGGCATTTACACTTTGGCATTTTTGCGGTATTGTTTTGGTGCTTTTATCAATTTTAGTTTTAAATTTAAGGGGGAAAAGTCGTGAAAATTAAAGCTAATGCAAAAATTAATTTTTCCCTGTCGGTTTGCGGCAAAAGGGAAGATGGATATCATTTGGTTGATATGGTAATGCATTCGGTTAGCTTGTACGACACTGTTTTAATTGAAAAGTCAAGCGCTATTTGTGTAAAATGCGGCAAATTACCTCAAGAAGAAAATATTGCCTATAAGGCGGCGAAGCTATTTTTTGAAGTCGCAAATATTAGCGGCGGTTGTGAAATTGAAATCGAAAAGCGAATACCTTTAAGCGCGGGACTTGGCGGCGGTAGTGCTGACGCCGCAGCGGTGCTTTTGGGACTTGATAAGCTTTATAATACAAATCTTTCTTATGAAACGCTTTGCGGTATGGCATTAAGCCTTGGCGCTGACGTGCCCTTCTTTATAAAGGGCGGCTGTATGCGAAGTGAGGGTATTGGCGAAATTTTAACCCCTGCCACACCTTTAAAAAAAGGGGTAATTTTACTTGCTAAGGCGGATTTGAAGCCATCTACCGCTGAAATGTACCACCGACTTGATTCACAGGAAACCGTTTTAGCAAATACAAACGCGGTGCTTAACGCAATTAAAAACAATAACTTAAACGAACTATCAAAAAATTTATATAACGCTTTTGAAACGGTATGGCCTAAAAGCCGTGTTAAAGCCGAACTTTTAAAAACCGATGCGGTAATGGTTTCGCTTACGGGTAGCGGTCCTACTTGGTTTGCAGTTTATGATGATATGAAAAAAGCCGAAGCCGCAAAAGCAACTTTATCGGGAAAAGAAATACCTTGTTGGATATGTAAGCCGTGTGACAGCGCAATTATATTTGAATAAAAAATAAAGCTTTTGGTAATATTCCTGTTAGTGAATATTAAAGGAGCTTTAATTATGAAAAGAAAAATACATTTATCAGTTTGTTTTGGGCTTATTTGTGCTGTGCTGTGTTCAATGTCGCATTTTTCGGCGGCGTGTGACGATTTAAGGCAAAACGTTTTGCGGTTACATATAATCGCTAATTCGGACAGTGAAGCCGACCAACAGCTAAAGCTTAAAATTAGGGACGAAATTTTAGCAAAAAACGATGGGCTGTTTGAAAATGCTCAAAATTTGCAGGATGCCGAAAATACTGTTTGCAGTAATCTGGCATTTTTCGAAGAAATTGCAAATGACGTTATAGCGGAAAATGGGTTTAATTATACCGCCACCGCTTCATTTGGGGTTAGTGAGTTTTCTACCCGTTATTATGATGATTTTACTTTGCCTGCAGGGGATTATAAATCGTTAATAATTACCTTAGGTGAAGCTAAAGGTAAGAATTGGTGGTGTGTTGTATACCCAACTATTTGTATACCTGCCGCAAAAGGTGAACTTAGCGATACCGTAAATGATGAATCAGCCCAAATTGCAAAGGGCGGAAAACGCTTTGTAATGCGGTTTAAAACTGTCGAAATATATGAAAAAATAAAAAATTTCATAAATCGATAAAAAATACTTGCATTTTTATTTGTTTTGTGCTATTATAATTTGGCTATCGTTATGGAAGGGAGTGACCAAGATGAAACAAGGAATTCATCCTGAGTATGAAAAGGTAACAGTTAAATGCGCTTGTGGTGCTGAGTTTGAAACTCGTTCTACTAAAAAGGATATC
>JAGAPJ010000013.1 GCA_017623315.1 Clostridia bacterium
AACAAACCGAAGCAGCCAAGAACGCCGCCCTGCGAACAATTATTGAAAAAATAATCTTCATAAAGCGCGAAAACAAATTTGAAATTTATTTCCATTAAAATTATATATCCAAATGCAGTATGCAGGTGCTTATTGTATTTAGATATACATACTAATAAACATTTAACAATGTTATAATACCGAACTTGATATCTTATCGCAATACTTTTTTGTAATATTTCAGTATTTAACGCCCTTACATTATAATATATAGTAAAAACACCGCCAATTCTCTTTTGAATGAGCGGTGTTTATTTTATTATTCCTTAATTTCGGGTAAGCCCGCAAATGAGGTTAAAATTGAATAGATAAACGCTACAGCTGATGCAGACAAAACCATTGTCCAGTTAATTTCACTTATAAGTGCGCCAACTGTCACAAGGGAAGCTGCGGTTTGTGCAAAGGTCTTAACAGCACGAATACCTGCCGCCTTTAACCATTTAATTGTTTTCTTTTGGCTTTTAAGCCACTGAATAATTTTTTTCATTTTTATTTCACTCCTAATAATTTTTTCCAGCTTTCAGGCCCTACACAGCCGTCGGGTGTAAGACCTACAAGCTTTTGCCAGTTTATAACAGCAGTGCGGGTGTTTTTACCGAACTTACCGTCTACTGTTACGCCAACCGCACGCTGAACAATTTTTGTAAGGCTTTTATATTTATATGTGACACGCTTTTTACATACCGCCTTTTTAGCAACCGATTCGCATTCCGCACCCCATTTACCATCAGCACCGTATTTAGGGAATTTAAAGCCGTCGGCAATGGCGGCAAGCTGCCAATCCTTAACTTTATTTGGTGTGTTTTCAAATTCCTTCACGCCTTCAAGGTAAGGTGCAGGGTCAACATATTTTCCGTTAACATTTACATCAAAATGAAGGTGTGCACCCGTTACATTACCGGTAGCCCCCATATAACCGAGGACCTGTCCCTTTAAGACCTTGTCCCCTGCCTTTACGGTGCGGCTACCCTTTTTCATATGTAAATAACGGGTGTAATTGCCGTTACCGTGGTAAAGACTTACATATTCCCCCGCTGTTAGTGAATACTTTGAAATTTTAACGACGCCGTCGGCAAAGGCGATAATATAATCAAGCGTTGCGCCTTCGCCAACCAAATCAATACCGTTGTGCATTTGCTTTTTGCCCCAAATGGTGCGCATACCAAATGGGCTTGTTACCTTGTGCCCGCCTTTTCTTAAAACGGGATTTTTATATTTTGCCATTTAATTTTTCCTCCTTGTTATTCTTCTAAATGTTCTGTTTTGAATCTTTGTAAAAGTTCATTGTACTTTTGTTTAACAGCGCCATTTCTATGTAATTCATTTACATAAGTATCACCCGCCGCAATTCTTTCGCTTAATGGCATTTCAGGTGTCATAATAACAAGTCTTAATATTTGCACATATTGTTCAATATCGTGCTTATCCTTTTGTTTTACCCATTTATCCCATTTGCGTATAAATTTATAAGCGGTAACTATAGCGGTTGTAATTACTGAAAGTGAGGTTATAATACTTGCTGTAAGCACTATAATTTCAATTAAGCCCATTTGTTACACCTCACTTTCAAATTGTTCTTTAATAACGGTTTGCATTTTTTCATATTCGGCTTCACTTATTTCGTGCCAATTTTCAGGGTTATCGTTCTTACCTAAAGTTATTGCCTTGCCATAGGCTTCACCATTAGTTAAAACCATACCTTCACTTGCGGTTAATACCTTTAACTCCATACCAATGTCCACCCCTTATTCGTTGCTACCGCTTTTTCAGCGGCAGAAAGCATATTTTGTCGGTCGGCCTTAAGTGTTAAGGTGTATGTACCGCCTGTACTTGAATAGTCCTTTAAACAAGCAATAATGCGGTTTATAGAAGGCACATCTAATGGTGAATGTTGAAAGTTAATGTTTTTAGCAATAACACCCTCAACTGCCGATATGGTTGTAAGGTTATTGTTATACTGAAACATATTTGCATTTGTTACAGTAGTTTCGCTAAAAATCAACTTATCTATAATTTGAATTTTGGTGTAATACATAGCCATATATGAGTTAACACACGAAGAAAAATCAATTGTAGGTACACGCTTCACATTTATTGTGTGCATAAAGTATTGCAAGATTTTACATTTGCTTGTGTCAAGTGTTACACCACATTCTTCAAATCTTGCAGATAAATCAAAATCAGCACTTCCACCGCTGTTAAAACCACGAAAGGCAGACATACCAAATAATTCACCTGCTACTGAGTCGCCACCGCCTAAAACAATATCGTATTTAGGATAAAACCATTCGCTTTTGTAATTCATAAATACAAAGCCGTAGTCACTTTTTTTGCCATTTCTTTGAATAGCGTCCCACATTAAATTCCATTCAGCATCTCGCCCTGCTTCGTAAACCTCACCAACCCCATCGGGCATTTCGGCCGTGGTGTAGGTTGTATCGCCACCCGTTTTTTCACGAATGGCATCAGCAATAGCTTGAATCTTGCTTTCTTCATAAACTTTTTTAGCCATTAGTAATACACCTCATCTCCGTTAGGCAGGGCTGCCATAACCAAGTCAACAATTTCAGACTTGTCAGCTTCGGTCAATAAATAGTCCTCACCCTTTGGGCCTTGTGGCCCCTGCACACCTTGAATTCCTTGTGGCCCCTGTGCGCCTGTATCGCCTTTGTCACCTTTATCGCCTTTAAGTCCCTGCGGGCCTCGTGGTCCGGTATCACCCTTGTCCCCCTTGACCTTAAGAGCTTCAAGCTGTTCGGGTGTAAAATCGGAATACACAAACGGGTCCCCCTTTTCGCCTTGAGGTCCCACAGGGCCAACGTCACCCTGCTCCCCCTTCAGCTCGCCGCTATCGTAAGCCTGTTTTACCGCAAGAGCTGCGGCCGAAGCTTCAACTGCCTGACCTGCAGCATCTTTTGCAACCTTTGCAGCTTCAAGCGCCTTGAGTTCCAACTCCGAATACGAAACACGGTTTTCACCGTCACTTGCAACACCTTCGGGTAAACTTTCAACCTGAAGCAATGCGGGGAAGCTGTACGATTCCATTACCGTATCCGTGCCATCAAGTGCTGTAAGCACAAGCACAACCTTAACCACACCGCCATACCTGGTGTCGCGCTCCTGAAGGTGGTAATAGAAAATGAAATCATCAAACCGTTCCTGCACGTCCTCTGAAGCGGTTCTAAACACTTCACCTACAGCATTATAAATTTCAAAACGGCATAGCACTTTTTCGCTTGCTTCATTGTTTTGTAAAGCGGCACGCAGTTCGGGAGCAACTTCAAACTCGAGCTCGACCATATTGTGATTTTTCTGCATACCCACCCGCTGCCGCGCCGATGGAGTGATGCCATCAAACCCGACCCTGAATGAAATTGTTTTATACGCCATATTATGACCTCCTTTTTTAAATATAAAAGCGCCCACTTTCGTGAACGCTTTCGTTACATCATTTATCTTTCGTCCCCCCCTTTACAATTTTTAAAAAATATGTTATTTTTGCATATAAAGGGGGAAAACAAAAATGAAAGAATTTAAAAAGTTAATTATTGAATGGATATTTTTATTAAACAAAATATTTATATTCGTATTTTTTTGCTTTGGTGTAAATTATATAAGCAACAAATATGGCAGTCCATGGCAAATAGCGTTCTTTATTATTGCTATAATACTGGTTTGCGAATTAATCAAAAATGAAAAGAAACGCAAACAAGAAAAACATATCGCTCAGAATAAATTATGGAATTGCTTGAATAACTCTAAATTCGATTACCTTACCATGGCGCAAAAATACGATATAGTTAACTCTATTACAGAAAAAGAATATAACAGTATATTTCGTTAAGGGACCTCATTAAGCGGTCCCTTTCTTTTTTAATCCTCCGCTTTTCTAATGTAATAGTCAACCAATTTTTTATAGTCGTCCAAATACTTTATTTCAGTCTTTGATAAAAACAATTCTTCAATAACCTTCTTTTTATTTTCATCAGACATTCTGTCGTATCTTTCTTTTGTTAAAATCGGTTCACCGTCCTCATTTTCTCCAAGTATATCTGACAATGTCTCAAAATCATAATCGTATTCCGATTTCGCCCTGGCATAGCTGTATGAATATATTTTGCTAACAATATCCACTTTTTGTTGGTCTGTAAGGTTTGTATATTCCTTTGAATTAAACAACTGTACAAGCATTTGCACGCTTCTGTCGCCCATAGAACGTTGGAAATTCGCCTTTTCTTCGGGTGTGAGATTTATTCGCACGCCGCTTCGTTCAAAATAGTTCGGCGCCATTCTCGGCATAACGGAAGTTTCACCGCTATCCTTATAAAGCTTATATATTTCTCCCACAACCTCTTTTGAACTTTTAGGGTAAGTGTTCCATGGCGAAGCAAAAGCGTTCCACGCACCTAATGCTTCCTTAAAATATTGTGGGTTCTTAACATCTTCGCCTAAACTGTTAACCTGCTTAGGCAATGTTGTTCTAAGCACGGGGATCTTTGCTATAATTTTGTTTATAGCAGTTTGGAAATTGCTGTTAGAATCATAAGAAGTACGGCGGTATTTATCGGTAAAACTCGCAACCTGTGAAAATGCCTGCGGAACAAATGCTGCAGGTTCAGCCAAGGCAATGTTCACCAAACCGTCTATTATGTCATCGCCTGAAAAGAATTCATACATACTTTGCAAGAACGACTGTTGCGTGAAAGTTTTGCCGCCCGCACACACCGCTTCCCAAACGGCATCGCCTATATCTAGTTCAGAGTTCGTTTCGCGATTTTCCATAAATTCCGCTACCGTTGCCAGTATAGAGCCAAAAGGCTGCATCCAATCATAAGCAATAGGCACTCCAAAAAACTCAATAGAATATGGCGGAATACCCATTATGTACTTTTCAAAATTGGAAGCATCCTTATCATCGTCACCGTCACCCGATAGTTTAACTAATCCAAGCGCTGCGCCTATACCAATAATTGTATAAATCAGCGTGCCTGTTATGGCATTACTCAAACTGCGCACATATTCCTTTTGTAATTGCGGTGTAAAGCGATTAGTTTCAATAGCATTTTTAAGTTTTTTAGCATTGCTCCATGTGCTTACAAGACCGGCAGGTGAAAATTCAATGATGGCTTTTGCAAGGTTTGAGGGTGTTTTGACAAATTTCAAAACAAAGTCCCCTAAACCATAATTCGAATTTGGCAAATGCACTAAATTGTTAAGTATACGTTTAAGGTTGGAAACCGATTTAGTAAATGTGTTATCATCTTGCCAAGTGCGCTGTAACGCTTCCTGCCTTGCAACTTCCATCATTTCGGTTGTTGGTATGTCGACATTGTTAAGTTTCATTTGCGTGTTAAGCGAATTCATATACCACATTTCAAAAAACGGTCTATCCCCTGCTTCAAGACAGAAAGATGTGAAGTTGTCAATTTTATTAAGCCCCCTTGCAACAGCGTTTAATTGCTTTTTCAGTGTGCCGGTGCCAAATAGGCCGTTGCTATTATCATTAAAACTTTTTCCACCGTGCTTAACATTGACATCAAAACGGTTCAATTCTTCTTGTTTGGTTCGTATACCAAGTTTAAAATCGTCGTATGATTCATATAAACCTTTTTTAACGCCTTTGAGAGACTTGACATTGAAATTACCCGTGGTTCTAATACCGGTTTTTTTCGCTAACATTTTATCAATGCCACTACCGATAATATCAGATGCGATAAATACAGGGACCATCCCACCGTTACCTACTATATTACGGATTTGTGTCTTCGGATTCAAAAGCATTGCGTTACGCTGAAACGCTCTAATTGAGTCGCCCTTCTGTGGCGGCATTTTGTTTTGAACCCGCGCGGAAATTTCGCCAAGCAAAACAGCCTTCTGTCTTGTGTTTTCATCGAACAACGCAGCTAATACTGTATATTCACGAATAAATTTAATATCTTCTTCGGACAGCTTGAATTTTTCTTGATTTTGGTCAATCCATTTTTGTGCTTTGTCTTTCGCTAAAATTTCAAAAGCCTTATCTAACTCACGTTGTGCGTACAAAGCCATAGTTTCAGGACTGAGCCGTCCCAGAATAGAAAACAACTGGATTTGTTGCCCACC
This sequence comes from Clostridia bacterium, assembly GCA_017623315.1. GTDB lineage: Bacteria > Bacillota > Clostridia > Oscillospirales > Acutalibacteraceae > UBA737. Next base: position 6,142 of record JAGAPJ010000013.1, read on the forward strand.
TGATGTTCCGAATTCGCGCACTTTTTCTGTAACTGCAGCCGCACTATCATAATCACCTACACGCTGATATCGGTCCATAAGTATTAAACCCACAGCAGTATCGATAAGACTTGCATGTGCAGGGTCTATAGTCCACCACCTATTTACATACGCACGACCGCCTGTGTCAAGTTCGTCTGCCGCCCTTTGCAAAGTTTCTTTATTCGTCACCGATTTATACTTTTCAACGAAAGTGTCTTGCATAATTTCAGCTTTAAATTCCAAGTCAAAAATTTTCGACTCTAATACACTACCATAAAATTTACTAACCTTATTACCATCAGACACGCCTGTTTTCCTTTTTAGTTTAGGAGTTGTATTCGCATCTTCTTTGGTTAAATCTGAAATTTCAACAGGGTTTAATGTCTTATTATTACTTAATGAGTTTAGATAATCCTGACGGGAAATCTCGCCTTTTTCATACGCTTCTAACATTTCTTCAGAACTTAAAACATTGGGTATAGAAAACCTAATATCCTTTTTATCACCGTTAAAGCGTTCGGAAAGAGGGATAACGTTGCCGCTATCGTCATAAGTTACCGGGGAAGCATCCTTAAGCTGTGAAGAATCGAAAACGATATATGTCTTGGTTTGACGGCCCATAGCACCAACGTCGTTTTCAAGCACAACGCCGTCATAATCGCTTTCGGCAATATAATTATCAATAAGCTTCTTGGCCGCAATGCTTGCCTTATCGCTTTCGGCTTCCCATTCTTCAAAAATTAGTGCTTCCTTATCGTGAAGCTCTTGGAAACGTGCATCATTATAAATTGCTTGGCGTGACGCATTAGGATTTTCTAAACGCCAATGCTTCATGTAACTTTGCACCTCGTATGAAGCGGCATCCGATTTTAAGCGATATTCCGAATCAATACTAAGTATCTTATCGGCCGCCTCATCATAACCTTCAACGTTATCACGCCAATACTGTTGAGCTTCGGCTCGGTCGCGGAAATTAAGCGGGTTTCGTTGCTTTGCGTACAAATCCATTTGCTTTTTACCCTTAAGACCGATATCATCATTACTAGGCTTTAAAAACATTCCTGTGGGTAATTCCCAGTCATATTTTCCCGCTTTTTGATTATCGGTATTAAATTCGGTAAAATCAGCACCGGTCTGATGATAAAGCCTTTCGGTGTAGCCTTCAGCTTTTGCCTTATTATCTACCATCTGCTGAAGAATTTTATTGTCGCCGCTTTCAACCGATTTTAAATATTCACGGTCGGTAGGAACGGAAAACTTGAGCGATGAAGGCTTTGCCCCTGCCAGTTCCACATTAGTGCTTACAGTATTTTCGGGGTCGTAAAATGGCGCACCAAAAGTCTCTTTCTTTTCATCGGAATCCATCCACAGTCTTTCAGAAGACATACGTGCTTCATACTCGCCACGGGTCGCTCTATACGCCTCATACGGCGTATACTCTTTACCGGTTTTGGGGTTCTTTGGCATTGTGCCTAACTTTAAGCGTTGGTTCCAATACTCAATGTTTGCACCACTTTCACGCTCATCAAAATGCTGTGCCGCATGCTGAATTTCGTGTATAAGCGTTGATGCTACCTCTTCAACACTTGCTGTTTCGATATATGTTTTATCAAGCATTATACAATTAAATTCGGGTAAATAAGACCCCCTGGTTCCCGTCCCCTTAAAATCATATACAACAAGCTCGGTATTATTAAGCTGTGGATACCTTTCAAATAACTCCTTGTGTCGTATATAATTCTTTAAAAGGTTTTTGCCGCGGGGTTCTTTTCGCTTTTTAAACCTGTCCCCTTTAGGATAAAAGCGCATTTTGCCGTCATCAATTTCATACACCCACACACCCGAAGGGTCACGAATAAGGCCGGTTTCTTCCCAAATAAGCATATCACGGTATCTCTTATCGTTTTCTCCCTCGAGCTCCTTTTCCATGGCTTCAGCTTTTTGAATTTTTTCGTTATTCAAAGCACGTGAAAAAGTAAATTTTAATCCGCTATCGGAATTATTTGCATCATTATCGGGTATATTATTCTTGACAGACGACTCTTCATTGAGTATAATGTCATTAGAAGATGTTTCGGCTCTACGACCTTGTGTCGTATGCGAGGCATCTTCTATTTCTTTTTCTTGAAGATGAACGATATCATAAAGTATTGCAACATTCGTTTTGGTGGTGCCAACAATAATATCCGCTGAATATCCCCTATCATCAACCTTAAAATCAACCACACCGCGCGCAAATTCTTTAAAATTATCTTTACGAATATGCTTGATTTCTTCACCAATATAATCCCGTGCCGATTTTAATAATTCATCGGCATTTTCAAAAGCACTTAATTTATCAGCAAACTTTTGTTTTTCGTTAGCCAAAAGATATTGTGCGTCCTTGGACCTTTGCCACTCTCTTGCCGTTTTACCGTTAATGCCAATTTTTTGACCCGAAACATCGATAAAATCATTAAATTTATTTCTCACTATATTGGATAAGATTTTTGCAATATCATTGGCACTTTCAGTTTCAATTTTACCGCCATCAACTTGAACATATTTATTTCCGTCAGTTGACTTTTTAATATCAAACTTTATACCACCGCTTTGTTCGGTGGCTTTTTTTGTTTGTACAGCCTCTGAAAGCATACGGTTAAATTGATTTTCTAAGCGGGTTATTTCCCACACCAAATCTTTTTCGCCCGAAAGCTTTCTCTTAAGGTATGCGAAAAACTCTTTAATGTGTTGCCAAATGGTTTCAGCTTGCTTATAATCAAGGTTGCTTACCATTCTTTCAAGTGCGGCGGTATCATTATCAAATAAGCATCTGCCCACAAAGTCGGCAACCATTTCAGCCTTAGCATCTTCAGGTTTAAAGTTTGGCTCGTACGCTTTACGCCTATCAACATACTGCTGTATCACCTTACCTTCAAGCGCTGCGGTGGAAAGGTTTTCAGCATCCTTACCGTATTGTTTAACCAACCATTCTTTGAAAGCCTTAGATTCGTTAACAGCATCTACAAAGTTTTTATAACTTTCGGTGCCTTCGCCAAAATGGGTTAGCTCGTGCTTGAAAACGAATTTAACAGGGTCATAACCGGTAAATCCGATATATAACGTTTGGGAATCTTTGTCGTAAAATCCGTCAGGCAAACTGTCTTCGCTAATGTTGTAACCGTATTTCGCCATAAGCTTTGAAGTAATATGCACAAACTGCATTTTAACTCCCAAAGCATCGCAAATACGCTTAATATATTCCTGCTCGGCTTTAGAAGTGTGGTGCCTTACTCCCGAATCTTGACCACTCGCTCCAAAAATATTACCACTTACTCCGATATTTTTACCGCTCACTCCCGCAGGTTGCGAATCGGAATAATTTTCACCGCTGTCGGATATAATATTCTTGACACCAGGCGGTTTTTCGTCTATAATGTCATTAGAAAGAGTACCAGCGGTGAGCTGAGCCGTCGTAGACGGGTTCGAGTTTTCTGATTCATCAGATAAACCCCTCAGACTACCAGTATCTCTTTCTATTTTTTTGCCATATTTCTCATTAAATTTTTCTTTTGAAATACCAATAATTTTAGAAACTTGTAATGAATCTCGTTCTTTCGAAGAAACTGTCAAAATTTTTACATATCCATCTTCCGTTTCAGTAGCTAAATGTATTTCAATTTTACCGTTGTACTCATTAACACCTAAAACATAATCAAATTCATCAATATATTCAGGGATATTCACAAAATCATCTTCGGTTAAAGGAATATCACCTTTTTCTTTCGGTGAAGAATGTCTTTTATAGGCCTCACGCAAATCGTCAGCATTTAATTCCAGATACTTCCCTTCCAAATTCAAACTACTTCGTTTTTGCATGATTGCTTCAGCAAGACGTTTGCCCACTTTACCAAAAGCTCTAACTTCACCCAATGCCCTGCCTTTGATTACATCTAATATAAAATTCTTAATTTCCAACGCTGATGTTAAAATCGGTTTTTTCCCTGATTCTAACATTCGCGTTTTTTTGTTGCGGGTATGTTGTTTTTTGCCGACTTTCAAATAAGCATCCAAATCTTCCTGTGTTAAAACAGAATTTTTAACAGATGAATCATTATTTTTTGCATTTGACTGCAAAACGTGGGTTTCGACTTCCTCAGTTACGTTAATTTCTTTAAGCAGCTCGGCACCGTGCTGACTGCTTTGCAAAACCGCTTTTTCTTTTGTGGTTAACTGACCGGTTGTAACCGCCTTAACAACAGCGCTAGCTATTGCCGGTATGTTTCCGGTTTCACCGAGCTTTGTTAATCTTTCGGTTACCACATTCTCAGTTGCGGCCACAAGGTTATACACCTTATTAGCTGATAGCTTACCGTTAGATTTGACTTGCTCATTATACTTGGTAGCAAGTTTATTAGCCTTGCTCTCGGCCGGGAAAGAAAGTGCCAACTTCAAAAGGTTTTGTGTTTTTTCGGGTGTGTTATATTCCTTCATAACCGAAGCAACGCTTGAGATTTGTTTTACACCGCTACCTGCAGTTTCAAACATACCGCCTGAAAGACCGCCAAGCAGGAAGCTGTACGCTACTTCAGCCCAGTCAATATCTTCAAAACCTTTTCGGTTATAACCAAAGGCAATATTTTCAAATAAAGGTGATAAAACCTCTTGTGCTGCTTCTTCAAGACCTTCACTTACGAATGCCGCGCCGTAATTTAATGAAAAACGTGCAAATCCGTTCGTAACACCCTTAATCGCATTTTCAACCGCATCACTTACAAGCTTACCGCCAAACACCTTACTTATAATCGCGCTCAATAATGCTTCTGAAGCACCTATAAGGGTTGAGTATGTTCTTGCCTCGGTCTTGCCCCAACCGTTGTTTAAAGCCTCCTGATAAGCATTACCCGCAGCAGAGCCGCCCATTAACACGCCACCCGTTACCGCGCCGGCTGTTGGGTTAATTAAACCTATAAGGGTTGATGCCGCTATTGAAGGTGCCATATTAGCAGTTGTTTGCACACTATCATAAGCCATTTGCCCTAACGAAGCGCCGAAAATTTCATTTTCCCATTTGCCGTCGTTAAAGTTGTACCATAAAGGAATACTGTCATCCGCGAGGTCTTCACGAGCGAGAGAACCCGCAACCTGTACAGGCGAGGCGGGAATATAATCATCCTTAAAGTTAAAAAGACTTGTTACACCGTTTGCAAATTGGTCCAAACCTGCAGGAACACCGTAAAGAACCTCAAGCACGGTGTTGTCTTTTAAATACTGCTCATAAATTTCCTGACCTTTGCGATTTTGTAAGGTTTCTTTCATAAGTTCAACGTAGGTTTCGGCTTGATTGCCACCCGTTTCCTTATCCTTACCTATGTAATAAGCCAAAAGGTCAAATTCTTCATCCTTCATTTGCTCAAGAAAAATTTCCGCATTTCTTAAATCAGCATATAATGGAATTTGAGCGCCAGGATTGTTACGCTTATACAAAGCCCATGCAGCCGCACCTAAATCATCATATAAATCTCGTGGTACGGAACCACCACTTGCGCCAACAACCTTGCCTACATCCTGCCACAAGGTTTCCTTGCCGCTTTTAACATATTTGGCAAATTCAGGGTCATTAACTGCGGTATCATTATTTTTAAGCAGTTCCTGAAGGCGTTTCTTTTGAGTTAATGCAATTTTCTTTTCAGCAATTGATTTTCTAAGTGTCTGAACCTTTTCACCGCCATATTTTTTATTCAACTCATAATATTTGGCTTTGTTTTTATTAATACGGTTTTTCAACTCAACGCGGTAAGCATCATTTTGTGGCAACGAAGAAAACGTCAGCTCATCTGCTTCAATTTGATTTTTAAGATTAATAATTTCCTCAGCATATTTTGACGATATATCTAATTCCGTTTGAAGATTTGCAATTTCATCTTCAGCCGCTACCGCATCAAAATTAATTATTTCTTGACGAGAAGTTTCGTTTTCCGCAAGCTTATTATTAATTCGGTTAACGATTTCTTGATTTATTTCTTCAGAAGTACGTTGTTTTGGCAATTCACGCGGCATATTTGGGTTTTGTTTCACTTGATCAAAAACCGATGGAAGCTTAGGCATAAATAAATCCGCTGTATCGACACCAAGCGCACCGGCAGCTTCGAATAACGGTTTATCCTGTTCTAATTTGCGCAATCCTTCTTGACTTTTATACTCATCAAAAGCCTCTTTCGTAATCGTGCCGCTATAAACCTTTTTAGATATTGGTTGCCCAATAGTCCCATCTCCTGCAGTACCCGTATATATTTTTTTCTCTGCCACTCATCATACCTCCGCCCAATTCGTATTACCATCTTTATACGCCACTTCTCTGCCCTTGGCATCGCAAGGATATACTTGAATATACTTATTTTGTTCAGCGCGCCAATACCAATATGTAGTTTTACCATTTTGGGTAACACCAAACACACGACGCGTAACACCTGTATCCGGTAAATCAACAGTTCCCTTTGTGATAACATAGCCGTTCTTAGTAGTATCAAACTTTCGATTGCCGTCAACACCCTTCGGCTGATAGCCGTTATCAAAATAACCCCATTTATCACCGGCTTGTGCGGTTGCGCTGTTGCTCCGTCCGGATATTACTATGTTATTATGACCAGTATAAGGATTGATAGTTGAAGCAACCGTTAACTTCTTACCCGTATTCCTATCGATATAAGTGGTAGTAAACTCACCATCTTCATTTGCTGGGTTATAAATAACGCTTACGTTGTTATCCCTTAATTCCCCATATACTCCACTTCCGAAAGTTGCACCGTCGGCTCGGATAATACCGACCTCCGCTTTCGCCGCCTCAGCTGCAGCTTTTGCCTGTGCAGCTTTGTATTCCGCCTCTAAACCGTCATAGGTTTCATCCACGCCGGCGGTGGCTGAAATACGGTTCTGCTCAATGGTGGAAAGCTTGCTGTCACGGTCAAGATTATATGCACTTATATCCGCCTGCTTCTGACGGTTCAAATTATAACCCGCATTTGCCGCTGAAAGCTGTACCGCTATTTGCTGGGTTCGGTTAAGGCCCGAATCGGTTAAACCCAAATTAGCTATACTTTCGGCAACCTTACGCTCATTTATAAGCTTTTGCACCGCTACCGCACGCTG
>JAGAPJ010000114.1 GCA_017623315.1 Clostridia bacterium
ACTGTTAGAGCCGCGGAGGGACCGAGCACCGCAGTGCGAGAGGTGGATTTTTGCGAAGCAAAAAGACGGAGGGAGAGAATAAAAATACAGCAAATCAAATGTTTTTCTCTCTCTCAGTTTCGCTAACGCTCAACAGCCCCACGTCAGAGGGAGCCAAAAACACATCAATTCAACCGAGCGATAAACTATAATTTGAAGAAGATGCTAAAATAAAAAACACGGCATTTGCCGTGTTTTAATTTTATTATTAATTCGGGATTTCTAATTGTTCAGGGATTGAATCTGTTATTTCTTTTTCTTTTTTCTTTTTATCGTCTATATAGTCCATAAGTTCTTTTAAAAGGGCGTAAATTACGGCGGCTAACGGCACACTTATTAATGCTCCTAACACGCTGCCGATATTACCGCCTACAAGTACCGCGCTAATAACGATTACACCGGGAAGACCAACTGCCTTACCAACAACCTTGGGGTAAATAAGGTTGCCTTCAAGCTGTTGTAGGATAACCAAAAATACCACGAATAAAATGGCTTTTATTGGGTCGGTTATTAAAATTAAAAACGCACCGATAAAAGCGCCCACAAGTGCGCCGACAACGGGTACAAGTGCTGTAATACAAATAATAAGTGAAATAATTGCGGCGTTGGGGAAGCCAAAAATAAGCATACCAATGTAGCAAAGCACACCTAAAATTATAGCTTCGGTAAGCTGACCGCCAATAAAACGTGTAAATGAGAAATAGGTTTGTGCACAAACGTGGTGAATGACATTAGCGCACTTTTCAGGAAAGAAGGAATTAATGACACGCTTCATAAATGTGCCAATTTTTTCTTTTTGTGCTAAAATATAAGCCGAAACGATAACACCGAAAAGTATGTCAGATAAAACACCGAAAACCGAACCCGTAATGCTAATTGCACCGTCAACTATATTGCTGCTGTATTTAGGCAACCAATCGGTAAGGGTTTTCATAAATGAATTAACGTCAATTTCCGGTATATCTTTAGTGGGTATGTTAAGTTCAGTAAGGGTATTAACAAGCCATTCGCGGCTGTCAACAATAAATGCTGGTAGTTTGTCAATAATATAAGCAATCGTGTCGCTTATGTCGGGGATGATTACAAGTACAATAAGTGCCAAAAGGCCAATTGCCAAAGCGTATGTAAGTACAAGGCATAACGGACGCTGAAGCTTATTTATTATTTTGCGCTTTGATTTTTTCATAAAGCCGAAAATTCGGGTTTCAAAGCCTGTTAAAAAGACGTTAAGCACAAAGGCAATGCAAAGCGCAATAATTATGGGGGTTATAAAGCCCATAAGCGTGCCCAAAAAGCCAAGCACACCCATAAAGTTAAAAACAAGAGCAAATATTATTGCCGAGCAAAGCACTATAAGCAAGATTTTTTGAACGTTTTTTGAATTAAGTCCCAATTTTATCACCGTTTTTAGTATAAGGTTTTTACGTGTCGAAAATAAGAAAATTTTGACATATAATTATTATACTTTATTTTTTACGTTTAGTAAATGTTTTTTTGTAAAAAGTTAATAAACTATTTGTTAATAAATTGAAACCCTGCGAAATTTTCCGCAGGGTTAATGGTGTTTATTCGGTTTTTTCTTTGTAAATTAGCATTGATAAAATTATAGCGCACACACCCGAAATAAGCTTTGCCACAATCATAGGGGTAACATATTTGGGTTCAAACGCCATTGTTAAGGCAAGGTGACCGCCAAAGGTAAAGCCTGCAGAAACTGCAAAGGCGGCATTAAGCACGGTGCCTTTTTTATTCATTTTATCCATTAGTCCAATGGTGGGAATGTTGGTAACAAGTGTGGAAAGTAAGCAAATTGCCGAAGTATCATTTATACCTATTTTTTTACCTAATTTGCCAAGCGGTTTATTTAAGAGCTTTGACACAACAAACATAAACGGCAAAGCACCCGCAAGTGTAACCGATGCATTAACGCAAATAAAAGCGGCATTTTCAAGTGTGTCGAAATTTTCGTTAATTTTAATCTTTGTTAGGAAGGTGAAAATAGCAAAAATTAGACCGATAATTGCAACCGCACGCATAAAAATGCCAAAAATTGAAAAGATTTTTATGCATATATTTGTAGCGAAAAGAAGTCCCAAAACAATTAAAACCGAAAGAATAATAAGGGGTAAAAGGTTTATAAAGGTCTCTAATGCGCCCAAACCGCACATAAGACCTGCAACGAAGCTGCCAACAGGAATAGTAACAATACCGCAAAGCAAACCGAAGAAAAGCTCTTTATGTTGTTCCTTTTTAACGGTGCTTATTGAAAAGGGAATTGTAAATGAAATTACGCAGCCCATCATTGAAGAAATAACAAAAGCGTTATAATTACCAATGCCTTCACTTTTGCAAATGCTCTGTGCAAGTGTCATACCGCCCATATCGTTTGCGAAAAGGGAAGCGGGAATAATTGATGGGTCGATATGCAAAGTGTTATAAAACCATTCAAAAGCGGGAGTCAGCCACACACCGACCGCAGGAGCTACTACCAGCATACCCATCATTGAAAATATCATTGGGGTGAAAAGCTCGAAGCCACGCTGAAATTCCTTGCCAAGACCTGTCTTGTCACCGAAAAGCTTGTCGAGTGCGCCGAGAATTGCAAAAATTAGTACAACTATTGTTATAGCATTCATAAACTAACCTCTTTAAATCCGTTATCTGTAAGTATCCAATTTGTTTTAAAGCCACAGCTTAACAAAAGCTCGCGTGCTTCGTTAAAATGACAGTCAAGAAAGTTTTTGTCGTGGCAGTCAGAGGTAATAACAGCACCAAAGCCACATTCCTTAAATTCCTTTAAAAATTCGGGTTGGGGATAGGGGGTTGTGCGGTATCCGCGTGAAATCGCGCCCGTGTTAACCTCGAAAAGTGGGATTTTGCCCTTTAATGCGTGAATGGCTTCATAGCCCCAATTCAAATATTCTTTTGAAGAGGTATCAAGAAAATGACCCTTTTCGTTATTTTTTGAAATTATGTCGAAATGACCTATAATGTCAAAATTAGCCGCTTTTGGAAGCCAGGTAATTGCTTCAAAATATCTTTTGGCAAACTGCATTGCGTCACCGCCAAAATTCATATTTATATAATTTTGTACATCCTCTAAGCTGCGGTCAAAGCCAAGGCGTTCGTCACCAAATTTTAAATAATGCACCGACCCAATTAAATAATCAAGGTCGTTTGTGGGGACAAAAGAATACATATCATATTCCAAACCGCAAAAAATATCAATTACGTCCTTGTATTTTTCTTTAAGCGCACGTATTTGACCTATATAGGTGGGCATATCTTCAATTGTTAATTGCCTGGGGTAATTTACAAAGTGCATAAAGCTGTGTTCAGAAAAGCCGATGGAAGAAAAACCACGTTTTATAGCTTCTAGCACTAATTCCTCGGGTTCATCTTTGCCGTCGGCATAGGTTGTATGTGTGTGTAAATTTTGCTTATAATTCATAAAACATACCTCCCTAATTAAAACTCTATTGTAATTATATCACTGTATTTATTTTTATTCAATTTGTGTTTTATATAAAAATCACGTAGCTTTTGGGGTGTTATTTGGTTAATAATGTGTTTGATGTGGTAAAATGAAGAATTTTGCAAAATAAAAAACGGCAAAAGCCTTTGCCGTTTTTATGGAAAAAGATTACGATTCGCTATACCAAGGAAGTTGTTTTTCGCTGTCTGCTTCTTTAATTTCTATGTTTTTATCCTCTAAAAACGGTAAAACGTGTTTTTGGGTGGATTTAACCGAAGTATAGCCGTCTAAATCAAGTGAGGTTTTATCTTTAAATAAAATTACGTATGACGCTCGATTAATTTTATCGCCATAGAGGTTGTGCCTTGACTTTATATAATAAACGCTGTCAATTTGTTCATATCTGTAATTTTTTGAAGAAAAATTAATGCTTTCGTCGTAAAACCTAACGTTTTCTTTCGCTATGGTAATGGCGAAAAAAATTGATGTAATGATAGATAATACGAAAAGTGCATTGCAAAAGAATTTAAGTGGTTTTGAAATTGTAATTTTTGCAAAATCTTCTCGTTGCTTTTTGGTTAAATATTTGTTTGGCATTTTTTGAAAATATGTAATAGAACCGAAAACCGCACAAAGACCTGCACATAAAAAACCGCAATACCAAGGTGCGCAAAGTGTTATTACGGTGTTGCGCGAAATTGTCAAATTATAACAAGCAAATAAACAGCAAAATATAACTGAGAAAATGGCAAAAAACGTAAAAGCCGTTTTGACAAGTATACCCAGTGTTAAAAATTTACTTTCAAACAGTTTTGTATTACATTCGGGCGATAATGCTGTAAAATCGCAGTCTAAATGTACTATATGGTTCAGCAAATCTTTTTCATAATCAAAAAGCTTACCCTTCATATTTAATTTTTCATATTTTGTTATTGCTATGAAGTTTTGCTTTTTTACAAGTGCTTCATAAGGCGCAAAACTTGAAAAACGCGAAAAAACAAAACCGTCACGTGATTTTTGCAAGGAAGTAAAGAAATTGTGTGCATAGTCATTTTTATTATCAATTTGACTAAAATCTAAATCCTTGTCTTTAAGGTTGAAAATTAATTTGTAATTTTCATAAAGTTGTTCTAAAAGTAGGGTATCGTCAAACAAAAATTCATCAATTTGTGAAGTGACATTTTCGATTTCATTTGTGAGACTTTTAAAACAACATGATAATCTATCGGTATTTTCAATAGTTGTAAAGTAACAAGCGTTAAAACTTTTTTCTTTTATGTAGGGGATAATGTCGGTTAAATGGTAATGCACAACACTGTTTTTTCGAAGCTTGATTGTACAATAAAGTGAACTAGGTTTGTAAAAGGTTGTTTCTTTTTTCACATATACAATTTCTAAAATATAGCTTAAAAATTCAATATTATATCTACAAAATTTTTTATTATCTATGACGGTTTCGTTTAAAACGTCTTGCCTATTTTGTGTATATTCTTTACAAAGTAAAATAAAATCATTGGTAAGCATAGTATCACCTCTTTTGTTATTGTGAAGTTTTTTGTTCCTCTATTATTCTTTCATAATCTGCTATTAGTGCTTTAATGCTGTCGTCCCAAGTGACATAAAGCTCATTTTGGGCATTTATGCTTACCTTTTGATATAGATTTTGGCTTTCGAAAATGCCTATAATTTTTTGCGCGTATTTCACATAATCGTTATCACTCATAAATGCGTTTTGGTCTTCAATACATGAGCTTGCGGTTTTTGCTTCTCTAATAAACAGTGTGGAAAGTGCTTGGCTTGCCGCCTCAATTTGAACCAAAGAATTTGCATCATATAGGGAGGGGAACAAGAATAAATCACTTGCTGAATAAAGCTTTTCTAGTTCTTTTCTATCCTGCACCTCGCCCGCAAGAAAAACAGCATCTTCTAAATGATGCTCCTGAATAAGTTTGTGCAGGGCAACTATATCAGCACCGCTTCCGACAAAAATCATTTTAAAGGCAAAGTGCTGCTCTTGTAAGTATGATAAAGCCTTAATGATAAACGGTATATTTTTAATAAAATTTATTCTGCCAACAAACAGGAAAAGTTTTTCGTTATCTAAAACGCCAAATTTTTGCCGAATTTCTTGCCTAGCCAAAGCTTTATCTTTAACTGGCAAAAGGTCGCTTGCATTTTTTTAACCTTATTTTTAGCCTTTAAACCATATTCATCAACGTAAAGAAGACGCATGCCTTCGTTAACCGCCCAACACTCATCACATTTATTAAATACCTTCATTTGATTCGCTAAAACCAAATCGGTTAACCAGTTTAGTTTAATATATTTTTTCAAGTCCTGCTTGTATTGTGAATGTAGAGTAGCAACAACGGGGATATTTTTTTGTTTGGCAATATTTACAGCCATTGAGCCGATTGTAAACGGGGAATGAATATGTACAATGTCAAATTGCTCTTTTTTTAAGTATTTTATAAACTTTTTATCAAGCATTGGAACAGGTGCCACGTAATCTAAAAAGAAGGGCTTGAACGACTTACAGCGTATCACCTTATAATTATATTCATCCTTAAAATGCTTATCAACTATCGGACAAAAAACGGTTACGTCAGCGTATTTTTGCAGCCTTTTGGCATAGTTATCCACAACCATTGCCGCGCCGTCTATCATAGGAAAATATGTATCAATAACCATGGCAATTTTTAATCTTTTACCCATTATAAACACCTTTTGCTTGCGTTTTTTCTTTTCAAAAATATTTTAGCACATTTTGTCGAGGAATACAATATAGCACTTTTGGGGTGTGAAGTTTTTAAATTTCAAGTCCTGTTGTAATAAAAAAATTCCAAATCCAACCCAAAGGCTGAATTTGGAATTTTGGTCTGAGTGACAGGACTTGAACCTGCGGCCTCTACCACCCCAAGGTAGCGCGCTACCAATCTGCGCCACACCCGGACACCGGGGTCATGCGTCG
>JAGAPJ010000115.1 GCA_017623315.1 Clostridia bacterium
AGGTGCTGCAGAATAAAGGTTCATATAAGTGCCAAGGGGTGCAATACCAAGCGGAACAACGCCAACACGGAAACGGTTGTAGAATTCAGCTTCCTTTAAATAACCGTATTCGGTGTATAAATCGGTCCAAAAATCAAAAACGTCAATTGCCGCTTTTGAATTAAGGTCGGTAGCGTTCTTTTCAGCATTGTAAAGTGAAAGTCCGTTTTGTGCCATTAGGGTTGGGAACAAATTAAGACCGCCTATACCTGTGTTTACGGTTGTAGCAGTTGTAATTTGTGTATAAGGCACGTAAACGTTCATATTATTTCTTTGAATTACCATTGCAGCGTGCTTGAATTCATCCCAGTTTTCAGGCACCTTAAGACCCAATTTCTCCATAATGTCCTTGCGGTAATACATTAAGAAATAGCTTTGTGTGTCGGGTAACGCATAAAGTGCGTCGCCGTATCTGTAAGGCTCCTCAGCGGTCTTTTGGAAGCGCTGTAGAACCTCGTCACAGTCCTTGAAGTTTGACAAGTCGTAAAGCGCGCCACGTATACCAAGGTTTACAGGCTCGGTACGTGCCAAATGAAGTGATAAATCGGGGAAGTTGCCCGACAAAATACCGTTAATAAGTGATGCGCTAACAACGTCAATACGCACGTTAATGCCGGTTTCAGGTGTGAATGAGTCCTTAATAAGTGAATTAAGCACCATTGCCTGATCCTGACCCCAGTTAATCCAAATGGTGATTTCCTTGTCAGAGGTATTCTTCTCGGTTAAATTATAGTCTTGTACAAAGGAAGCGAGAAGTCTTATTGCGCCATACCAAATCGATTCAAAGAAATTGGCATTTTTATTTTCAATTTTTTGGCCGTAAGGCACAATTTGAATTTCATCAAGAGCAAGTGGCATATTTGTCATATCATATAACCACGAGCTAACCGAGGTATAGTTGTTGTAATAGTCCTTAACGTATTGCTGTGCAACATAAGGGCTTTTAAGCATTTGCTTTAATACACGTGACATATTTTCAATAGCCGCAATGCTTTGGGTGCTTCTGCTGCCCGACATTTTCTTCATATCAGCGGCAATTTCGTCAAGTGCTGTTTTACATTCCTCTAAGGTCTTGTTAAAGTCCTTAATTTGCTTAAATAATTCATAGTCACGGTTAACGTCAGGTGATTCGCCTGTAATCATAACGATTTTAATGTATTCGTCACCTAAACGGGTAACCACTTCTGAAAGCTTTCTTACAAATTCGCTTTGAGGACCAACTGTAACCTCTAACGAAAGAGTGTGTGGACCTTCGTCAAGCCACACGTAATAGGGTGACTTTTTGTCGGCGCCAAGTGTGCGGTATTCCCAGCCTGTGCCAAAATCAAAGCCTATGCCTTCAGCTTCGACAAAGGGTACTTTACCGTCGATTTTCATTTTACGATAGCTAACGCCGTTAATAAGCTCGGATTGCTTGTACCTAAAGCCAAAGTAATAATAGCCTGCGGTTTCAACCTTGAAGTTCCAGTTCATAATACTGCCTGGTGACTGCCAAGAGGTACCGCCGATATAATTAACCTTGCTTGTAAAGGGGTCGTTAGGTGTCATTCCCGCATCGCTGTTGTTGCTTTTGGGAATTAAAGATTTTGAATTTTTAATATCAGCCTTTTCAGCCTGAATTGTTATAAGCTTTGCGTTGTTATCCTTAAACTTATAATCCTTTGAAATTTCCGAATATTTTTCAGCCTTTTCAACAGGAATAAGTGTTATTTTCTTAATTAAAATTGCTTGTTCGGGGTTTGTTAGGGTAATTGTTTGGTTCCCTTTTTGGAATTTAAAGAT
The DNA here is from genome assembly GCA_017623315.1 of Clostridia bacterium. GTDB lineage: Bacteria > Bacillota > Clostridia > Oscillospirales > Acutalibacteraceae > UBA737. Next base: position 1,822 of record JAGAPJ010000115.1, read on the forward strand.
ATACGGCTCGGTTACTACACCTGTATAGTCCTGTAAAACCGATTTAATAAATTCACCTGTTTCTACCTGTTCCTGTGCATATTCGTTGCCATTGGAATCGGTACGTGGCTTTTCGGTGGCATTTTTCCATTCCCTTTTAAGCTCTAACTGTGCAGCCGCTTCAAAAGGGTATGCCCCATTAATCATAAGCCCTAAGCTAGGGTCTATACCAGATGACACAGGCTTCCATATTATTTGAATATTGTAAACTGCAGCTTCAGGTACATTAACGTTAAAAGTAACGCTTCCGTTTCCGTCGGCCCAATTGATTACGCCATCCTTTAATGCTGCGTTAGTATTCTTAGTGTTGAACTTTTCAAGCGATACTGATATTTCCTTGTCAGCATATTTTAAATCGCCATTTCCTCTATACTGTTCGTAATCACTAACATCTACACCGGTAGTGCCGTTTTCGGAAGCATTTTGTTCTACCGACTTATCTACAGCTTGCGCACTGCAAACAACATTACTCATAATTATTAAAGCGATTAACAAAAAGCCTATGCCCTTTTTTATTATTTTGAGCACAATATCAGTCCTTTCGCTCATAGAATAAATTTAGAATTTGTATTTAATGGGACAGCCCTCTGCCCACTTTAAGTAAAAAATACGTAAGAAGCAGAGGGCTGTGCATAGTTTAAAAATTAGTTGTGGCTGTGTCTTTTCTTAAGGCAGATAACAACCGAAATACCTGCCATTGTCATAACAGCAATAACTGCGCCAAGCACCAAAGCAGTATAGTCATTGGTTTTGGGAAGGCTAACTTCAGCAGTTGCCACGTTTACCTTAGCGTTAGCAGCGGTAACGGTAGCGGCTGCATTCTTAGCTGCTGCATTAGTTTTATATAATGTAAAATCATCGAAGAAGAGGCTATTCTTACCAGTTGAACGAATAGCAATCCACTTAGATTTTGCAGTAAAGGTGTAGGTAACTTCTACCCATTCGCCATCTGCAAGGTCTTTAAGGGTTACCATCTTTTCAACGTCTACAGGGTCACAGTAAACATCGGGCCAGCTGTGGTGAACTAATGAAAGGTCAGTCAAAGCTTTGGCTTCGTCGGTGGTTACGTAGAATACCATCTTATAGTTCTTGCCTACTTCAAGTTCTTCACGGTAGAAGAGTAAGAAGTCAAGATTATCGTCAATACCAGCTAAGCGGTGAATTGCTTTAGCACCGTTGTGTACGTATTCAGCGGTATAATCGGCTGAAGACGGACGATAGTATTCATAACCCTCGTGATAGTCGTAAATAGAATCTTCGTATTGTTCCATATCCTGTTGTAAACCGTTAAGGCTCCACTTTGCGTACAAAATGGTGTTAAAGGTGGGGAAATAGTCATAATCGAAGTATACGTCAAGTTCGGGGTAAGCATACCAGCCTTCGAAGGTGTAGCCTTCGCGTGTAGGTACAGGTAATTCAATCTTTGAATATGCCTTGCCTGTAGTAGAAGGAATAAGCAAGTCACAGTTGGTTTCAAAGTTAACAACGATATCTTCAGGGTTCATAACGTTTGAATAAGCGTTGTAATCAAAGCCCTTAAGACCGGGTGTTTCATTGTCGCCTCTGGTAATCCAAATGTTTTCAAAGTCAAGCGCTGTCATGTAATCAAGCGCGAGGTCACCGAACATTCTGTTAATAAAGATACGGGTAAGACCGTCTTTATCCTGTGCAGATGATGAATAGCAACCTTCATAGATAAAGTTATCGTATGAGTTGTTAGACAAAATAGCATATTTAGAATCAGCAGCGTAGAAGTTCTTAACTAAAACAACGCCGTAATCCTTATTCATCTTAGAATAACCAAACAAGCCACGTGATGTACCAGCAACAGTACCTGTGAAGAATGAATTTTCAACACGGATAGGTTTGGTAGCGCAACCAATGAAGCCACCGCAAGAATTAGCGTTAAGATATACGGTAGTATCAGCAAAGCATTCACGGATGATAGGATATTCTTCATAAGTTGCGGTTGAAGCGTCGTATTGGTCAACGAAGCCTGCAAACGCACCTAAGTATCTGTCAGCGGTGTCATGTGTAAATGTCATATTAGCATTTACAATACCTAGCTTTTCAATAACTGCGCCCTTACCGATACATGCAAACAAGCCTGTATAGTAGTTAGGACCTTCATAATTTGCTTTGGTTTTATTGATATAAAGACCTGATACAACATGGTAACCACCGTCGAGGTAACCACGGAAGGCCTGTGCCCACTTACCTGTATACCATTCGTTAGCGGTTTCGGTCCAATTTGCTTTTGTAGTATCGTTAAGAATAATGTCAGCGGTAATCTTATAGTACAAGCCTATTGTCTTACCTGCGATAGCGTCGTTAGCAAGTAATGCCATTTGACCGCCGGTTTCGATAAGATATGGGTCAGCCTTTGTGCCTGTACCGCCTGCATAGAAGCGTGAAGGAACACCTGACCAAACTTCGCCCTTCTTGGTGGTGTCATACTTCCACTTACCTGCATTCTTCTTAAGCACGGGGTAACCGTTTGCGACTGTGTTCCAGTCGTTTTCGAAGTCGAATCCTACTAAATTTTGTTTAGCAGCATCGCCCTTCATTTGAGCAGCAGTAAGATATGTAACACCTTCATCAGCGTCGAAGTTTTTAGCAGCTAATGTATAAACGTTAGAATAATTTACCTTGTCATCGATACGGTCGAAGTTGCCTTCCTTATCGGTTGCAAAGCAAACGGGGTGTGCATATTCGTCAGAATAGCAGTTAGTTACTTCGTGCTTAACGTTGTTATCGATTGCATAACCAACGAAAGCAGAGCCACGGCCGGGATATGTAGTGCTTGCAGCAGTAATAGTTGAATTGGTTACTGCGCAGTTGGTTACAACGTTTTTAATGTAACCGATACCACCCACGATACCGCCTGCGCGATATTCGTTAGCATAAACGGTAACCTTATCGATTGAGCAGTAGTTAACACCGATATTCTTAAGGCTGTAGTGACCGGGAACATAACCGATGATACCACCTGCGGTATGTGTACCGTTAGTGTAAGAATTCTTAAGGTTAATGTTGTAAATTTGTGCGCCGTCAGTTGCAAGAGGAATAAGACCTGCATAAGCGCCCTTGCTGTAAAGACCTGTTACGGTGTGGCCGTCACCATCTAATTCGCCACAGAAAGCTGTAGATTCACTTTCGGGTGTAAACCACTTCTTGTATTTAGTATCCCAAGTAGCAGTTGTGGGGTTAGTCAAATCGTTAGCGTCAACGTTGTTAAGTACGATGTCGCTTGTCAACTTAAAGTATGTGATAGCATTTACAGAACCCTTTGCAGTTGCTGCATTTGAATACTTAGCAACCATGGTGTAAAGCTGATCAGCATTTGAAATTAAGTAAGGATCAGTAGCAGTACCCTTACCGCCTGCAAATTCAACGATGTTGTAATCGCCTTGTACTGTGGGGGTTTCGGGTTGGTCACTTGGAATACCAACACTAGCCTTACCGTTTATAGAAGGATAGTTGTTAGCAACTGTCTTCCAAACTGTCCAGTCAAGACCGGGCATATTTGTCTTAGCTGCTGCGCCTGTCATTTGTTCTACAGTTAAAACTGTAAATTGTTTTTCAACCTCACTTGTTGCAAGGAAGGTTCTTGCATCATCTTCTGCTCTTCTGATGTAATATACATTTGTATAGGTTGCGTAAGCACCCATATTGGTTTCGAAGTGAGAAGAATTTGTTGAGTTAGAAAGCGGGTGAGCTGAATTATCAATAAAGCTGTTGCTAACGGTGTGGTTGCCTGCTTTACCGATATAGCCTAAAATACCTGATTCAACACGGGGATAACCGCTGCTGCCTGTTGTAAATTCAGAATTTGTAACAGCGCAGTTAGAAATGGTAATTGTACCAACTTGACTGTTGTGACCGCCACCAACAATACCACCTGCACGAACACTGCCTGTGCATTTAACAACAGCATTGTCAAGTGAGCAATAGGTCACTTCAAGGTTATGAGTGCTGCCATATTTCAAACCTACAATACCGCCTGCAGCATAGGTGGTGTTAACGTAAACGTTTCTAAGGTCAAGGTTAGTTACCTTACCGCCAACGATTGTTGGGATAAGACCTACAGTTGTGTTGCTGCCGCCCTTCTTAGTGTAAAGACCGTATACGGTAAAGCCGTCACCGTCTAATTCACCGAAGAAGCCTTGTGTTTGAGCGCCGATCATCCATGACTTGTAGCCCTTTGCATCAAAATCAGCTTCTGAGGGGTTTGCCATGTCTGCTGCTGCAATTTCGTTAATATAAATATCGGAGATAAGCTTATAATACTTATATTCACTTGCATCAACGTCAGCTGCTTTTACATTTTCGGTAACCATTTTGTAAAGCTGAGCAGCATTTTCAATTAAATATGGGTCGTCTTCAGTACCTGTACCGCCTGCAAAGTTTTCAGCAGTTGTACCGTCCCAAGCTTCGATAACGATTTCGTCACCTTCGCCTCTAAATACGGGGTAGCCGTCTTCGGTAGTTTTCCAAACAGTCCAGTCAAGCTTAGGCATGTTTGTTTTAGCAGCGTCGCCCTTCATTAAATCAGCAGAAGCTAAAACAGTTGTGCCATAGCTGTCGCTATTAAGAGCATAGTTATTTGAGCATTGTGAAGCGGGTGTTGTTTCACCAAACATGGGAACGTTTGAAGCGGAGAAGTTGCCTGTAGCGGCAATTGTTTCAGAAGTACGCCAGAAGGTACCTGTAAGAGCACCTGCAAGGCTTTTACCTGTGATTTTTGCTAAAACCGCACAGTTTTTAATTACTGTGGTATAACCTGTAACGCCTGATGTAGGACCACGTGCGATAAGACCGCCAACGCCCTTGGTTTCAGGTGCATTAATTTCACAGGTTTCATCAATGTAGATGTTTTCGAATGTAGTACCGCCTGAGCCTTGACCTGCAACGATACCAACACCTTCAGCAGATTCGGGAACGTTGATTGATGCATTTGAGAACTTAACGTTCTTAATAACAGCGTTAGGTGATGATGCGCTTGCAGCACCTGTGTATGCAAACAAACCAACTCTAGTTTGCTTTTTGCTGAAGTAAAGACCGTAAATAGTGTGGCCGTCACCGTCTAAGGTACCCGAAAAACGAACGTCGCCAAATACCCAGTCACGTGCGGTTTCCTTCCAGTTGGGAAGGGTTACGTCGTTGATATAAATATCATCAACAAGCTTAACATAGCCTTTAGCAAGTGTATTGTTCTTTGTACCTGCAATGTATGCTAATTGGTCAGCATTTTCAATTAAGTAAGGATCATCTTCAGTACCCATACCTTCAATTTCAGAAGATAATGCGCCTGTCCAAATATAGTTTGTTTTGTAAACGGGATATCCGTCAGCTGTGGGTGCCCAAATTGACCAGTCAAGTGCGGGCATATTTGATTTAGCATCCTTACCCTTCATTAAATCAGCAGATGTCAAAACGAAGGTGTTATAGCTGTCGGAAGCAAGACCGTAGTTGTTGCCACAATCACCTGAAGGGGTGCATTGACCGAACAACGGAACACTTGAAGTACTAAAGTTGTTGTATGCAACAAGTGATTCAGAAGTACGCCAGAAAGTACCTGTAAGAGCACCAACGTTTTGGCGGCCTGTAATTTTTGCTAAAACTGCGCAATTGTTAATAATTGTTGTATAGCCTGAAACGCCTGATGTAGGACCACGTGCAATAAGGCCTGCAACACCGTTTGCCTCGGGTGCATTAATTTCACAAGTTTCATCAATGTAAATGCGTTCAAATGTAGTACCGCCTGAGCCTTGGCCTGCAAGAATACCTACACCTTCCATATTATCAGGAACATTTACAGAAGCGTATGAAAAATAAAGGTTTTTTAACACAGCATTAGGTGATGAAGCGTCTGCGGCACCTGTGTACGCAAACAAGCCTACTCTGGTTTGCTTTTTGCTGAAGTAAAGACCGTAAATAGTGTGGCCGTCACCGTCAAAGGTACCGGAAAAACGAACGTCACCAAATACCCAGTCACGTGCAGTTTCTTTCCAGTTTTCCTTGCTTACGTCATTAAGGTAAATATCGTTAGCAAGCTTAACATAGCCTTTAGCAAAGCTATTGCCTGCAGTACCTGCAATGTAAGCCAACTGTTCGGGTGTCTCAATTAAGTAAGGGTCTGCTTCGGTACCTGCACCGCTAATGTTAGAAGATTTAGTACCGTCCCATACGTCAATTGTGTTAGCTGAAACAACCATCATAGCTGAAACGATTGATGATAAAACAACCATTACAGCGATTATAACAGCCATTGTTTTCTTTGAGAGGTTACGAAGAAAAGTCATCGCGCGTTCTCCTTTCAAATTTTTTGGACTTTGTCCTTTAAGAGTTATTTTTTTGATTAGATTAATCTATTCCCTACATTATATATAATGTAATTTTTTTGCCTTTATCGGTTAGAAAAGGCCTTTCAACTGCTCCTCTTATATAAGAGGAGCAGTTTAATTTAAGCAATTAATAATCTGAACCGCTTATAACTAAGCTGTCTTCATCAATTTCAAATAAAGCAACATTTTCAGTTTCAAAAGAAACCTTTTTGATTTCGGGTAATTCAAAATTCATTATTCGGTTCCTCCTTTAATTCTTTAAAAGCGCTTCAAGTGCTACTGCTACAGTATTTTCTGAAGCATCAATACCATCAGCGAAGTTAAAGCTTACAGCCTTAGAATCAATATTTTTAGAACTGTCGTCGCTGTAGGTAATAACCAACTTAGCACTTACCGAGCCATACATTTGTTCGAATGAAAGACCCTTAATTGTAACTTTTATACTAGTCTTAAGTTGGTTAATTGTAACTTCGTGCTCTTCGCCGTCAACAGTTACAACCAACTTAACTGTTCTGTTATCTGTGCCATTTGCTTTTACAGTGTTAAAAAATTCTTGGGTTGCAACAAACTTAAAGGTTGCTGTGCCTGCTTTAATATCTACGCTTGAATCTTCTGCAGTAAAGTCAGCACTGCCTGTGCCTGCGCCTTCTACAACGGCTTCAGTCGCATTAGCAATTGCATTAATAAGGCCAGTATAAGCATCTGCTTTAGCTTGGTTTTCATTGCTAACTGTGGTGTTAACTGCTACAGTATAAATTGCAGCGCCGTTAAGAACTTCGGTATTATAATCGCCAATAGCAAATTCAAGCTTAACTGTAAGTTCTTCGTTAAATCTGTCAGCGTTAATACCTTCGATTGTTACTGAACCACCTTCGGTGTTAAGCACAGTATTAGGTACGGTGTATTCCTTATCGCCAAATGCAAACTTAACTGCAAGACCCTTTGTAGCAGCAGCCTTAATATCTTCATTAAGTGCTTCGCTATATGTCCAAGCAACTGTTAATTTATTGGTTTCGGGGTCAAGTACAGCGTCATCAAAGATTACGGGTGCGGTTTTGATAGCGCTAACAGGTGTTTCAGAAACGGTTGTTTTACAGTCTTCACAGTAAACAGTCTCTACACCGTCATTAAAGTA
>JAGAPJ010000014.1 GCA_017623315.1 Clostridia bacterium
AGGAAATTACCAACAACCCAGGCGAAATAATTAAGGTGTACGGCACGACAGAGGACGTTGCAGGGGCAATAAGGCACATTTCACCGCCTGCATTTGCGGGTCAGCTTATAAATGCGCTTAACGACCATGCAAACAATATGCTAACCGATAACGGCGCAACTGATGCAGCGCTTGGTACCCTTAAGCCAGATAACGCCGCCGCAATTATTCAAAGCAGAGAAGCTTCAATGCAGCCAATGCAGATTTATCAAAACAATTTTTACAGCTGTATTGAGGATATTGCTCGCATATGGGCGGATATGTGGCTTCACAATTACGGTGACCGTCGTATTCGCATTGAAGACAAGGACGGGGTTTATTATGTTCCGTTTAATGCAAAAAGGTATGAAAACCTACTTATAAGCGTTCGTGTTGACGTAGGCTCAAGCCCACTGTGGAACGTACCAACCACCATTGCAACACTGGATGCGCTTTATAGTAATGAAATGTTAGATAAGGTTCAGTATCTTGAAAGATTGCCCGATGGCATTATACCCGATAAAACAGGCCTTTTGAATGATATTAAAGCGGCAATGCAAGCGCCAGTACCCACGCCTACAGGTAACGGTAGCGGCGCAGTTATACCGCCGAATATGCCGCCGCAAATGCCAACGGAAGAGTTTATTCCCGAAGAATTTTAAGGAGTTGATTATATGACTGCAAATGAAGTTTTAATGAAATCAATGGCGCTACTTGGCTATAGCGACAATGACGGTAATTTGCAGCTGACACAGCGTATTCGCGGCCGTGCAGTTCCGCTTTTCAATTTGGTATATAATGACCTGCGCCGTGTGTGCGAGCTGCCGCGTAAGCCGATCGTTTCACTAACGGACGAAATTGAGCTTCCCGAAGAGGCTGAGGACGTGCTGGCCTGCGGTGTGGCAAGCTATATTGCTTTATCGGAAGGCGACGATACGATGCAGTACATGTTCAGCGCGGAGTATCAGCAGCGCAGAAAGGGGCTTTCAAAGGTGAGCGAAATTGAAGATGTTATTCCGACTGTTGATTAAAATCATAAAGGAGGTTTTAAAAATTATGAGATTTCCCAAATTACAACCGCCTGCACCTAAAACCTTAAAGGTATCTGACCTTGCAGGCGGCTTAAACCTTCGTGATGGTGTTTCCGAAGTGCTTGATAACCAGCTCACCCAGGCTAAAAACGTATGGTGGCAGGATGGCGTTTTAAAGACAAGGCCTGGCATTAAAGGATTAGGCGAAGTTTTTGTTGGTCGTATAACCGAGCAGAAGGTCAGTCAAAAAATGTGGCCCGAGATAAAGCATAGAGCGGACGGGGTCGAATATGTATTAACCGTTATAAAAAAGGATGAAAATGTTGATTATAGCGGTAAATATAGAACCGCCCTAAAGTTTTTCTGGCAAAGTGGTGCAAGGGTTTTAGAAATTGATTGGCTAACTTTTGATGAAGAAATAAGTTATTTTGTTACACAAGATAAGACGGCCGTATATTTATACACTTCAAATTGTGAAATATATAAAATGCGGTATTTGCCTAACAGTGAAGTTAATAATTTTGAGTTGGTATCTCCAAACGATTTCTACATTCCGACAGTATTGACAAATTGCCTTTCTGATGATTCTGCCACTAGGAATAAACCTAGAGGCGACGTCATTGAGTGTTTCAATTTATTGACACCGTATTACAAGGCAATATATTCAACCGTTAATAAAGATTTGTTTAGCAATGATAAAAATGCGCAGAATATGTTTTACATTCTGCCTTTTGACGCAGGCAGCCTAAGCCTAAAAGAAGCCATGATAACCGTTAAAATCACTTATAAAGACGGCAAAACTGCTACGCATCAGATTGTAACCAATGCTTCAAGCGTTATGGAAAAAGAGGCTAACTCTACCGATAATTTGGTAATGAAGTTTGGTAGAACTTTAAGCTGTTCATATATTTCATTTTATACTGTTGAGGTTGATGCTGAAGGTGACGAAATAGCAAAAATTAAAACGCTAAGCGAAGATGATTATTTGGAAAATAATATGGAAATTATTGCTCCAAATTACTCATTTTCCAACGTGATAACCACAACGTTTGATAAACAAAAAGTATTCAATATGACACAATGTGAATGGTTCGGCGGCGGTACTGAGGGTATTGCCGGTGGTACGCGATTATTCTTGGGTGGCAATACTGCCGAAGCAAATAAAAACCTTGTTGTATGGTCCGACCTAAATAATCCGCTTTATTTTCCTGAAAACAATTATTTCCGTGTGGGTGAAAATTCAAGTGCTGTTACCGGCTTTGGTAAACAGGCAGATATGCTTGTTATATTCAAAGAAAACGGTAGCGGCATTTATTATACCAAATATCAGCAAAACAGTGACATTACCGCTGAGGACCTTATAAATCAAAGCGTGGTCGATTACGTCGGGTCAAGTGTGTATTTCCCATTGGTGCAGGTAAACCCAAACGTTGGGTGCTCATACCCTGAAACTATACAGCTTTGCCGCAACCGCCTTGTGTGGCTTGGTGATAATGGCAACGTTTATACCTTGGTAAGCGAAAGCCAATATAACGAGCGCAGTGTATTTTGTGTTTCTGAAATGGTAAGACGAGATTTAAAGAAAAACGTATCAGTAACACCTACATCGTGCGACTGGAACGGTTATTACTGCCTTATGTGCGGTAATAAACTTTATCTTATGGATTATAACTGTTACGGTTATACCCATATTGCAGGCTATTCTAAGACCGAGGATGCAAACATCCGCATACCTTGGTATATTTGGGAATTACCAATTGAAGCATCAATATGTGAGATAAATAGCAATATTCTTTTATCCCGATATAACGATGGTGAAGGTTATGCTGAGTGTGTTGCTTTAAGCTATGTGCTTTCAACCGAAAGTGAAGCGGCAGACTGGGTATTTTCTATGTGCGATGATAAGGATATGGATGCAATGGTAAATTTAACGAAACGCCCCATCCAAACGGTTCTTCGTACAAAGCTATTTAATTTTGGGGAGGCAAATACCCGTAAAAGCGTTGATAAAATCAACCTGCAGCTTGGTAATAACGGCGGCGAGTGCATAACCGTTAAGGTAATAACCGACCAAAGCGAAGAGGAACACGATATTTATTTAAACGGTACCCAAACCGAAGCCTACACACCCGGTTATATTGACAGTAAAGCTATATTCCCGTGTGCTCGCAACGTCCTTCGTGTCG
>JAGAPJ010000116.1 GCA_017623315.1 Clostridia bacterium
CTTCTTCGTTAAGACCGAGGTTAAGAATAGTGTCCATCATACCGGGCATAGAAGCGCGGGCACCTGAACGAACTGAAACGAGAAGGGGATTTTCCTTATCGCCGAACTTCTTGCCAACAACTGCTTCCATTTTTTCGATGTATTCCATAATCTGTGCCTGGATATCATCGTTGATTTTTCTGCCGTCCTCATAATACTGAGTGCAGGCTTCGGTAGAAACGGTGAAACCCTGGGGAACAGGAAGACCGATTTTGGTCATTTCTGCAAGGTTAGCACCCTTACCGCCGAGAAGTTCGCGCATTGAAGCGTCGCCTTCAGAGAAAAGGTAAACATACTTGTGACTCATTGTTGAATCAACCTCCTAAAAATATTCAAATTTTTTGCAAACTACATTAAATACCCATTATTTAGGTATCCAAGTCATTATACCAAATTTATTATTAAAAATAAAGTATTTTTTAGTATTTTTTCATATTTCGTTAAAATAGTAACATTGAAGCGGGAAAAAAGGCGCAAAATTTGCGATTTTTCATAAAAATGGTATAATTTCGTTGCGTAAAGGGCGAGTATATGTTAATATATTAACATAAAATTTTTGAAAGGTTGTAAGAAAATGGAATTCAGCATCAATCATCCTATAATCTACATAATGGTAGCGGCTTTGATACTGGTTGTTCTTGCACAGTCGGTGTATTTTTTAGTACGTGCATACCGCCGCGCATTGCAAATCGGTATGGATAAGAAACGCCTAAAAAAGACAATTACCTCGGCGGCACTTTTTACAATTGCACCTGCAATTTCAATTCTTGTAGGCGTTGTGGCTTTATCAAAGTCACTTGGTCTTCCGCTTCCGTGGCTAAGGCTTTCTATAATCGGCTCGCTTTCTTATGAAACGATTGCAGCAGGTAACACATTAAACGAACTCGGTCTTAAAATGGGCGAGGGTATCAGTTCGGCATCGGCTTTTGTGACAGTTGCTTGGGTTATGACTCTTGGTATTATTATCGGTCTTATTTTAACGCCCCTTCTTTCAAAGAAAATTCAAGGCGGTATGAAAAAACTTGAAAATATGGATAAAAAGTGGAGCGAAATCTTCTCGAATGCTATGTTTTTGGGTATGATTTCGGCATTCCTTGGCTATGTTTTTTGGGATTTCGCAAGTGTTTTCAAGGGCGAAATTTCAGCGCTTATTCCTGCCCTTGTAATGCTTTCGTCCGCTGTTTTAATGCTAATTTGCGGTGCACTTACAAAGGTGTTAAAGGCACACTGGATAACCGACTATGCTTTGCCGATTAGTCTTGTCGGCGGTATGGCAATGGCTATTCCGATTACAAGCTGGCTAGGTTAAGGAGGGGAAAGACAATGAAAAAAGAAATTACTTATCTTGACAGCGTTCACCGTGATGGTAAAATTTGGGGCTTTACCCTTTTAGCACTTATATTGGCTTTTCCACTTGTGCTTTGCATAGTTTTCGAAGCTGTTCCCGAATGGAAGGCCTTTGGACGTGCAGTTTTGTCGGTGCTTCCGATGTATTGGGCGGTCGGTATTATTGAAATTTTCACCTACATTCCAATGCTTGGCGCGGGTGGCTCTTATCTTTCGTTTGTAACAGGTAATATTTCAAATTTAAAGCTTCCTTGTGCGCTTGATGCTATGGAAAAAGCAAACGTTAAGGCCAACAGTGAAGAGGGCGAAATTATTTCCACTATTGCAATTGCCGTTTCAAGCATTGTAACCACCTTAATTGTGGCTGTGGGCGTTATTTTAATGATGGTTTCAAACCTTGGCACAGTGCTTGAAAGTGAAATTTTAAAGCCCGCCTTTGACCAGCTTTTACCCGCACTTTTCGGTGGCTTGGCAGTTGTATTTGTTTCAAAAAACTGGAAAATGTCAATTATACCAATGGTGCTTATGTTGGCGTTATTTATCTTCACACCTCTTACCTCAGGCGAGGTTGGCATTATGGCACCCGTTGGTGTAATTATTACACTTATTACATCACGAATTATGTATAAAAAAGGACTGCTTTAAATGATTTACCTTTATATATTTTTAGGTCTTGTGGCACTGTTTTTGGCGGTGCTTATTATACGCACATTAAACTTTAAGCCTAAAGCAAATGCCCAAGTTTTTGATGAAGAAATTACTTTGAACAACGATAGGGTTATTGAAAATTTGCGCACACTTGTACGTTTTAAAACTGTTTCTTACAGGGATGGAAGCTTAGAAGATGATGCCGAATTTCAAGCGCTTTTAAACGAACTTCCAAAGCTATACCCCAATGTTTATAAAACCTGCACCCAAACCCTTATGGATGATAGGGGAGTACTGATATTATGGCAGGGTAAAAAGCACGATGCTCCGTCAGTTATGATGGCTCATTATGACGTTGTACCCGTTAATGAAGAGCTTTGGGACAAACCGCCCTTTGAAGCTGTTTTAGAGGATGGCGTTATTTGGGGTAGAGGCACACTTGATACAAAGGTTACGGTTAACGGTATTTTATCTGCCGCCGAAAAGCTTATTGCCGATGGCTTTGTACCTGAAAATGATATTTATTTTGCCTTTTCGGGTGGCGAGGAAATTAACGGTAAGGGTGCTGTGAATATCGTCGACTATTTTGAAAAGAACAATATAGAATTAGCACTTGTTATTGACGAAGGCGGCGCTGTTGTTGAAAACGTTTTCCCCGGTGTCAGTAAGCCTTGCGGTCTTATCGGTATAGCCGAAAAGGGACTTATGGACGTTTTATATACCTCAAAATCAGCAGGTGGTCACGCATCAGCACCAAAGCCCAATTCGCCTATTGTTAACCTTTCAAAAGCAATTTTAAAGGTTGAAAATAAGCCCTTTAAAATGCATTTAACAAAACCTGTTAAGGAAATGTTTGACACACTTGGCCGTCATTCAAGCTTTGTGTTTAGAATGATTTTTGCAAATTTGTGGTGTTTTTCGCCTGTTTTAAATATGCTTTGCAAAATGCAAGGCGGCGAGCTCAACGCCTTAATGCGCACCACAACTGCCTTTACTCAGGCAAAGGGAAGTGCGGCTTCAAATGTTATTCCGCCCGAGGCTCAATTTGTTTCAAATATGCGCTTAAACCCTGCTGATACAATGGATTCGGCGCTCCAGTATTTAAAGAAAACTGTTAATGACGACAGGGTAGAAATTACTAAAATTCACGGTATGAACCCAAGCCGTATTTCGCAGACAAATTGTGAAGCGTATGATAAGGTTGCAAGTAGTGTTGTTTCTACCTGGAAGGGTAGTATTGCCGCACCTTATCTTATGATGCAATGCTCTGACTCACGTCATTACGGCAGAATAAGTGATAAGGTTTACCGTTTTTCAGCTATGGATTTAACAAGCGAGGAACGAGCAACGATTCACGGTAATAACGAAAGAATCAGGGTAGAAACCGCTCTTAAAGCCGCTGAGTTTTACGTGCGACTTATGAAGCAATGTTAAGCAAAAACCCGTGTTGAATTTTTCAACGCGGGTTAATATTTCAAATTGTAGTTTATCGCTCGGTTGAATTGGTTGCACAATAATTCCGAATTTCGCGTCAGCGATAAACCCAAATTTATATAATAGAAATAAATTTTATCTCGCACAACTTAATTGATATTTTTTCGCGGTTACCTAACAGAGTCAAATAATCATTAAAAACCCCTAAAAGCTTGCCTTGGCGTGCAATTAACTGATTACCTACGGCAATAAAAATTTTAATGCTTTTGCCCATTGAACATTCTAAAAGCGAAGCAAAGGTTTCGGTTTTTGTACTTTTAAAATCGGGCGAGTTTATAAAATTATCGTAGGCTTCAAGGTCATTTTCATTATATATAGGTTTTAAAAAGTTATCGTTCATATAAAAAAGCTCCGAGCATATTTTTTTACATAATATGCTCGGAGCTTTTATTTAGTGATGATGGTGATGACCGTGGTGATGCCCACAGCCGCTATGGGTGTGGCAATGCTTATCCTCGCAATCCTCGCTTTCGTTTTCAAGCTCAAGGGTTGCGTGAACAATGCCATGTTCTTTAAGTTCTTCCTTAACCGCTTTTTTGACTTCTAAATAGTCGCCGTTTGTTACAATATGCATTGTGGCGTAATTTTGGTTGCCGTCCATACTCCAAATATGTATATGGTGCACGCCCAAAACTCCATCAATCTCTAATATGTGATGTTTTATTTCATCAATATTTATGCCTTCGGGGATTTTAACAAGGAACAAATCAAGTGCTTCCTTAAGGTGTGAAAAAGCGTGTATAAAGATAAAAACTGCAACTAGGATTGACAAAATTGGGTCTATGAGCTTAAAATCGGTAAAACGCATAATAACAGCTCCGATAAGTACAACCGCCCAACCAAGCACGTCTTCAAGCATGTGAAGGTTAACGGCCTTTTGGTTTAAGCTGTCACCGTGGCGGGTGAAATATGCCGCTAAAAAGTTAACAGCCACACCTATAACGGCAAAAATTATCATACCGTTATAGTTAATATCTTGGGGGTATAAAATACGTTTTATGGCGTTTACAATTACCAAAACCGAGCCAACGAGCAAAATCAAGGTGGTAAGAACACTGCCCATTACTGAATAGCGCAAATAACCGTAGGTATAGGTTTTATCGGGTTGCTTTTTGCTTTTCTTTTCTAAAAAATAGGAAATACCAATACTTGCTGCGTCGCCAATATCGTGAATAGAGTCGGATATAATCGCAACACTGTTGGTAAAAATACCGCCGAAAAATTCGAACACTGAAAAAGTAAGATTAAGCAAAAAAGCAATTAAAATATTTTTTTCACTTTTCATTGGTTTTCTCCTTTGCTTTGTGGCTTATGTGCTTAAGCGAAATATCAAAAATCTCAAAAACATGGTTGTCATCAAGTGAATAAAAAACTTGCTTGCCGTTTCGTTCGCACCTTACAACACCTGCTGCTTTCATTTTATTAAGTTGGTGAGAAATTGATGATTTTGTCATAGAAAGCACGTTTGCTAAATCGCAAACACACATTTGGTTTTCCTTTAAAGCAAACAAAATTTTACAGCGTGTGTTATCACCAATTATGCTAAAAAAATCTGCAAGGTATTTAAATGTGTTGTTTTTGGGCATTGCGTTTTTAACTTTTAAAACTAATTCTTTATCAATGGGATGGCAGTCGCAAATAAATTCGTTTTTAGGCATTTTATTCTCCTTGGTAGAATAATTACTCAACTATTATAATTGAATAGTCATTCAATTGTCAAGGGAAATTTTAAATTATAGTTTATCAGGGAGTTTAATTGTAGAATTCAAGCCTTCTCCAGCGGAGAAGGGGAAGACTCTTTCGCAGTGCGAGAGAGATGTCACGAAGTGACAGAGAGACGAGTCCGTCAGACCAACCGCAAAGTTGGTGGACGAGGAGAATATTGTTAAGAAAGTGCTTTAATGCTCTCCTCATCCGTCGCCTAACGGCGCCACCTTCCCCGCTGGGGAAGGCTTACGGGCGAACACAGTTCGCCCCTACGAATATGCAATCTAATTTATACTTTAATTACGAATTCCGCATTACGAATTACGCATTGGGCGTCCGCCCCATAAACCCTAATTTAACAAAAAAGCCACCTAAAAAGGTGGCTTTAAAATTATTTAAATGAAGTGTTATAAAGCTCGGCGTAGGTGCCGTTTTTTGCTAGTAACTCATTGTGTGTACCTGCTTCCATTATACCGTTTTTTCCAAAAACAATAATATTGTCGGCGTTTTTAATGGTGGTAAGGCGGTGAGCAATGGTAAGGGTTGTTCTGCCTTGGGATAGTCTTTCAAGCGATTTTTGTACAAGACGTTCACTTTCGTTATCAAGTGCGCTTGTGGCTTCGTCTAAAAGTAAAATTGGTGGATTTTTAAGGAAAACGCGGGCAATACTGATGCGTTGCTTTTGGCCGCCCGAAAGCTTAACGCCACGCTCACCAACGTAGGTGTCGTACCCGTCGGGTAAGGTGTTAATAAATTCGTCAGCGCCTGCCATTTTGGCGGCGGCAATAATTTCTTCTTCACTGGCGCCCGGTCTTCCATATTCAATGTTTTCACGCACACTGCCTGAAAACAAATAAACATCTTGCTGAACAACGCCAATTTTCGAACGCAGCGACTTCATTTTAATATCTCGAATGTCAATTCCGTCAACCGTAAGCGAACCTTCCAAAATCTCATAAAAACGGGGGATGAGCGAACAAATTGTGGTTTTACCGCCACCCGATTCGCCGACAAGAGCAATGTTTTTGCCTGCGGGAATCTTTAAATCAAGATGGGAAAGCACGTCGTCGGTTTCTTCGGTGTATTTAAAGGTAACGTTTTTAAATTCAATATCACCCTTAACATTTTGAAGTTCAACAGCATTTTTTCTGTCCTTAATATCGGGGTCGGTTTCCATTATTTCGCCAAAGCGTTCAATACCTGTCATACCGCGTTGGAATTGCTCGGCAAACTGAACAATTTTGCGAATTGAATTTAAAAGTGTTGTTATATACATCAGGAAAACAATTAAATCGGCAGGGTTTAAGCCGTCGTAAATAATGAAAATTGCGCCTGCAACAACGGCTAATATGTAAAGAATACCGTCCAAAACACTCGTGGTGCAGTGGAAAGCTGCCATATAATGATAAACCTTAGACTTTATGCCAAGGTAACCCTTGTTACCTTTTGAAAACTTTTCTTTTTCAATATCTTCACCTGTAAATGATTTTACAACACGAATACCTAAAAGGCTGTCTTCAATTTGTGAATTAAGTTCAGCAACCTGTTTGCGTGATTCACGGAAGCCTGAACGCATTTTTTTGTTAAAAAAGCTAAGCACCAAAACCATTGGGGGTATTGCCGCAAAAATTATAAGTGTGAGCCAAATGTTCATTCGGCTTAAAATTACAAAGCAACAAATAATTTTAATGCCTGCAATAAGCAATTCCTCTGGGCAGTGGTGGGCAAATTCGGTAATATCAAAAAGGTCGCTTGTCATTCGTGACATTAAACTTCCGACCTTTGTGTTATCGTAATACTTAAAGGAAAGCTTTTGCAAATGGTCAAACATATCGGTGCGCATATCGGTTTCAATTTTTGTGCCCATTATGTGACCGACCGATGCCATATAATAATTTGCCGCCGCATCAATAAGTTTAAGCACTAAATATATACCGCCAACCGTTAAAATACTGCCTATGGTAAGCTTTGCAGCATCGGTTAAAGCGGTGTTAGTTATGTAACGTACAATTAAGGGCAACACAATTTCGCACACTGTGGTAAGTGAAGCACAGAATAAATCGAAAATTAAAGTTGGTATGTATTTTTTATAATATGGCAAAAAGCGTTTTATAAGCCTTGCCGAAGAGTTTTTCTTCATTATTTGCACCTTCCGTTTCGTGTTATATTTTATCACTAAAATTCATTTAATGCAATAAAACTGCAAAAAAAATAAAAAAGTGCTTCTATTTCACAAAATATGTGCTACAATGTATTTGTAAATAATTGTACGAAAATAAGGAAGTAGAACAATGACTAAAAAGATGCAGCGTTATTCTTTTTCGATTTTAGCACTTTTAACAGCGTTTTGTATATTAAAGCAATTTAACGTTTTTGCAAAAACAGGTACGGTAGTAAAAAATACAGGTGTGCGCCACACAATATGCACCTCGCTTAGCAGTCAGGCAAATGCATATTACCGTGATAATAATGCCGCTTTTTCAACAATTTCAAAGCTCAAGGGTGGTAACAGCAACTGCCTTACAACGGTTGACAGTGCGTTGTTTGATGAATTACACGACCTTATGGACGAAACGATGACCACCACTGTTTCGTATAGTAGCCTTACTACTCATTGGGTTAAAACAGATGCTAATAACGGCTCATCAAATGCCTGTTTATTTTATAGCGACTTTGTAAGCTCGGGCTATAACCGTGAACATGTTTGGCCAAAAAGTCATGCTTCTTTTAAAGAAAAGAACGGCGGCTGTGACCCGCACCATCTTAGACCCACAAACACTACGATTAATTCAACCCGCGGAAACTTAATAATGGGTAATGTGCGCAATTTGGGTGAGACTTATAAAACCAAGGACAACGGTGGAAAAACCGTATTATATTATACAAACTCGTTGGTTGAAGTAAATGATAATATTAAAGGTGACGTTGCAAGAATTTTTCTTTACGTTTACTGTCGTTGGGAAGAACGCAACTTGTTTATGAATTATTCTAGTGCTAAGCCGGGCCCAAGCGATGACAAAAACGATGGCGGTAAGGTTATCGAAAGCCTTGACACCTTGCTTCAGTGGTGCAAAATGGACCCTGTTGACACTTGGGAAATGTCACGTAACGACCAATGTGAAAATTTGGTTGGCAACCGTAACGTGTTTATTGACTATCCCGAATATGCTTGGCTGTTATTTGGTAAGTCAGTGCCTACCAATATGACTACACCGTCGGGCGAGGCTAAAAAAGGCAATTCGGGTAACAATCAAGGCGGAAACACTTCAACTAATACATCTACAAACACATCGACAAATACTTCAACAAACACATCAACAAACACCTCAAGCAATACTTCTACAAATACATCAATAAATACTTCAACCAATACTTCAAATAACGTGTCAACCAATAATTCTGCCGACAATTTATCGGGCAATCATAGTAATGCTACAAGCAATAATAGTAGTACCATTACCGATAACGGTAATATTGGCGGTATTGATAATAAGCCCCAAAATAGCGGCAAGCCTTACGACCCTAACAACATCGGCGGTCAACAGGTGCAAACCGATGGCGAGGAGTATGTTTTACAAACCTGGGCAATAGTTGCTATTGTTGCGGGTGCAGTGGTTATTGTTGCAGGAATAGTATCAATAATAATCATTAAAAAGCGAAAAAGTTAATTTTATAGCTTAAAACTCTCAAGTAAATTACTTGGGAGTTTTTGTTTTTAAGATATAAAAAACATTTTTTCATTAAAAAGTGCTTTATTTTTACAAAATATATGGTATAATGTAACGGTAATAAATTTAAATGAGGTATTTTGTGATGAAACAATTTGCAAAACGTTCAATTTCATTAGTAACTGTGGCTATGTTGTTAATAATTATGTGCTTTACAAACGTAAGCGCAAAAACAACTGCTACAGGTTATACCAAAGCAAGCGATGTAGATTATCAATATTACAGCACTTCCAATGCTTCACAAACCTATGCTGTTAGCAAAGGTATCAAAAACTGGGGTGCAAGAGATGAGAATTGTGTTTTCCTTTCAAAATATGCAACTGCATATTATACAGGCAATAACGCATTTGATAAGCTTTCAAAATTAAAGGGTGAATCAAGCCAAACATCTTCTCCTTCAAGTGCTTTATATAACGCTCTACAAGGCTTAATGCAGGTTAACTTTACCCATAATTATCAAAAAACACGTGGCTTATATCAATATACTGACTGTGTTTCTAATAACAATTCAAAGTTAGTTTCTTTCTATTCGGGCACACTTGTAAACAGCGCATGGGACGGCGGTGCTACATATAACCGTGAACACTGCTGGCCTGACAGTAAATGTATTTCAAGCGGTAGAAGTGAAGGCGATAGCGCCGATATGATGATGCTTCGTCCTACAGCTCCCAATGAAAACGGGTCACGAGGTAACAAAGCATACGGTGAAGGAAGCGGCTGCTTTGAACCTGCAGACGAGGTTAAGGGTGACTGTGCGCGTATTGTGCTTTACGGTTATGTTCGTTGGGGTAACGGTGCAAAAATGTGGGGCACCAGCGGTGTAATGGAAAATCTTACCACTTTGCTTAAATGGATGCAGGAAGACCCTGTTGACACATGGGAAATGGGTCGTAATGATGCCGTTCAGTCTATTACAGGTAATCGTAACGTGTTTGTTGACTATCCCGAATATGCTTGGCTTTTATTCGGTAAGTCGGTGCCCACTAATATGACTACACCTTCAGGTAAAGCTAAAGGTGGTGTAACCCCCGGTAATCAGGGCGGTAATACTTCTACCAATACTTCAACAAATACATCTACTAACACATCCACTAATACTTCAACTAACACCTCTACAAACACATCAACTAACACTTCAACAGGTAATACCACAAGCAATAACAACAGCACTGTTACCGATAATGGTAATATGGGTGGTATTGACAACAAGCCGCAAAACAGCGGCAAGCCCTTTGACCCTAACAATATCGGCGGCCAGCAGGTACAAACCGACGGCGGCGAAGAATATGTTTTAGAACCTTGGGCAATCATTGCTATTATTGTAGGCGCAGTTGTTTTGGTTGCAGGTGCGGTAGTAGCCGTTGTTGTAATCAAAAAGAAAAAGGCAAAATAATATTAATATAGTTAAAATGAAACGCGGTGGAAATTCCACCGCGTTTTTGTATGGGTTAATTATTCAAATTATAGTTTATCGGGGAATTTAATTGTAGAATTTAAGCCTTCCCCGCTGGGGAAGGCTTGCGGGCGAACACAGTTCGCCCCTACGAATATGCAATCTAATTTGTACTTTAATTCCGAATTACGCATTACGAATTCCGAATTTCGCGTCAGCGATAAACCTCAATTTATCGTGCTAATTAATAATAAATTTCCCTTATAATTTCTTCGCTTTGTGTCATTGTCATACCTGGGGTAATGCGTTCGCAGTACAAAAGGCGCATAATGCTTTTATCTACGTCGGAGAGTTTTTCGACGTTTCCACGTTGGTAGATTATACTGTCTTTTCTAACCAGTGTGTCCTTTGTGGGACCAAGTATTTGATATACTTCTTCTAAAATGACAGAGTTACGCTCGGTTTGGTCAGTGTCAGTAAGGATAAATACATCACCGTCGGTTATAGTGCTTGTTGCATTATTGTAATTGTAGGATGCGTAACCAATGGCGTCTTGCACCGGCACTTCATCTCTAAACTGGGCAAGTCCCAAAAAATGAATAACTAAATTCGCTTGTGTTTTATCGTGAATTTGCATTATTCCGGGGAAGCCCTCAATGTTGTTTAAAAAGTCAAGAAAATTGTTCAAAACCTCGTAATCGGTCATGGTGGCAACGCCGTCAATGTAAAGCATAATTGGGTCTTGCCATTTAACAACGGTTTGTTTGGC
>JAGAPJ010000015.1 GCA_017623315.1 Clostridia bacterium
CATGAATCCGTTGCAGAAATTGATTGTTCTGCAACGGATTCATGCCTTTATGATACCTCTTTTAATTGTTCATCTGCAACAAACTGTGCAGTCTCTAACATATTTTCGGCAAAGATACCGTAACCCTTTGTGGGGTTATCAATAAGCACGTGTGTTACTGCACCGACTAGCTTTCCATTTTGCAAAATAGGGCTGCCCGACATACCCTGCACTATTCCGCCCGTTTTTTCGAGCAAGGTTTTATCGGTAACCGTTACAAGTAAATTTTGCACTTTGTTATGATAAGCCGATGACCGCACTTCAATTGTACAGTCATATAATGTTGGTCCATCACCGTCAACGGTGCATAAAATTTGCGCTTTGCCGTTTTTAACCTCTTGCTTTAGTGCAATTTCTGTAAGCTTTGAAAATTCAAGCTTTCCCGTAAGACGCGAATAAACACCCATTTGGCAGTTATTTTCAATTACACCGATGGTTGTATACCCCATACGGCCATTAAGCTTTCCTGGGGCACCAATTTCGCCCTTTTCGGATGAAATAATTTGCGCATCAACAATACTACCCGATTTAATGCTTATAAGTTCTCCTGTTTCCTCCTCGCAAATACCGTGACCTAAACCACAAACAATATCATTTACAGGGCTATAAAAGGTTAGCGTGCCAATTCCCGCCGAGCTATCTTTTACCCAAAGACCAATTTTATAGCTACTCGTTTCCTTTGATTTTACGGCGCAAAAGCTAATATAAATTTTTGTGTTATTACGTATAATTTCAAATTTTAGCCTTTTACCGTTTGAGGCTTCAACGATTGAAGCAACATCCTCGTTAGTTGTAACAGCTTGTCCGTTTATTGTGAGAATATAATCTCCTAGCTTTATTCCCGCTTTTTTAGCAGGTCGTTCAACACCCTTTTCTGTTTGAACATCCGAAAGGCTTGTTACCATTACGCCGTTAGTGTAAATTTTCATACCAAAGGGCGATCCTAAAACCGCCACGTGAAGTTCGTCCACAACCTCAACGTCTATTTTAGAAATTGGTATAATTCCAAACGCCTTTAAATCAACCGAAAAGCTGTCGCCAACCTGTCGGCTTTGTGATGCTTCAGCAAGTGCAGAGCCATTAAATGATGCCACTATAGGCACCTTGCTTTCAATATGAAGTCCTTCGCCTTTTTTAATTTTATATTGGTTTGAAACGATGTTTTGTAAATATATTACACCCGAAAAAATAATTATTGTAAAAATCAAAAACACCGCAAATAAGCTTTTTGTTATAATGCGTGCAAGCTTCAAAAAAATCATCTCCTATTATAACTTGCCCACATTTTAAATTTTTAAAATTGTTAAAATTTTATTTTGTAACACAATAAGGCGAATCACTTGAAACAAGCACAGTTTCAGGACCAATAACCTCGATGTCGCACCAAGGAATAACAATATCCTCGCTCTTTCCGAAAAGCCCTAGAAAACGTGGTCTGCCGTATATTATAAGTGATATTAAGCTACCGCTTTTGGTATCAAGTTCAATATCAGAAATATAACCCAAAACCTTACCGTTTTTAACACAAACTACCTGTTTATTACGAAGCTCGGCAATTCTGCAATTCATAAAAAATACTCCTTTAGAAAAGCTTTTCTAAAGGAGTATATGCGTTTTAGTCGTCAAAAATTACAACGCTGTCTTCATCGTCTTCTTCAACTTCCTGTTCAGCAAGAATATCCGCTTGGGTTTTAAGACCTAAATCATGACGTTTTTGAATATCTTCATCGGGATGTTCTTCATAATAAGGGTCAATAATGTACTTTTTAATTGAATGGAAAGTACAAAACTGTACAAGCAAAGCCTTAAAGCAAGGAAAAATTGCTATGTAAAGCAAAAATTCAATTGTTAAAATAAATAAGAAATATTTTGGAAAAATAAAAACAATAGCAATACCTGCGGCAAGTACCAAAGCGTTTACAAAAAAGCATAGTAAATTATACTTAAGATTTATAAATACAAAGCGGAAACTATTCATATAAGCTTGCTTTAATTTATAATCAAAAGTAATTATAAGCGTCCACAAATAATAATTCATTACAGTGAAAATAAAGAAAATAGCCATTACGAAGCCAATACCAATACTTTGCATAAAGCCCTTCGCAAAAAACCAATAAAAGCCAAGATTCATTGCCATAAGACCATAAACAACCGAATTAATAATACCCGCAATAAGTGCTTGTTTTTTATTCTTTTTAATAGTGTCAAAAAAGTCAGACAAACCAAAGGAATGTTTATCTCTTGCAGTGTTACGTGCAACGTGGGTAATACCAACGTTTGCAAAGCCGTTGGTAATGACAGGCACACTAACAAGACAATATACTAAATTAATGGTAATAAATTTCCAAAAATTACGGAAAAAGGTTTCAAAAAACACAATAAAGCCATGCTTTTTGGGGGCATTTTTATCAATACCTGGGCCTTCCTTTTCATAATTAAATAAGCCAAATAAACCCGCCATTTTAAAATTAACCTCTCTTTTTGCTGTTCTTATAAATTAATTTTTCGCCAATTGAAATATCTTTAAAGCCGATAACGTAGGCAATTTCGCATACAATGGGTGTTATAAATAGCACTGCATAATAAACCATTGCCTGCCACAATTTAACATCAGCCCAATGCATTGCGCCCTTTGTTACGGCGATAATTATTTCAAAGGCATAGCTGTTTGAATAAGTAAACAAAGCTATGGGAGAATTTGCCATAACTGAATTTTTAGTGACAAGAGCAAAGGTAAGGAAAATGAATGACGGTAAAATTGCAATTAAGCCAATATAAAGTCCCTTTAGACGCGAAAATTTTTTGCTATGTATACGCATTGCTTCAAAATCCTTATTACCCACTTTCCATAAATCGTTATAAAGGAATGAAACAAGCATCATAATACAAAAAATTTGTGAAATGACACTTAAGGCAATATCAGGAGTTTTTTCAACGTCAGAACGGATTGAATACTTAACAAGATTATCCTTTTGATCCTCATATTCCTTTAATTTAAGGTCTTCACCGTCTTCATAAAAGTATGTATACAAAAATTCAGGCTCAGCGTCTTCAGAAGTACGCAAATACATATCGTATCCAATGTCCTTAGTAAAAAGACCAATTTTTAATGCGTTAAATGAAACCACAAGAAAGAAGCATAAAATTGCAACAATAATTAAATGACCGTAAACTTTAAGTGATTTTAATAAAATATCTTTCATAATTGCACCTTTTTTACAAAATATACTATATTATAGTATAAACAAACCAAAAATGCAAGAAGCAAACCAACTTCTTGCATTTTTTTACACTTTATTCATAAAAACAATAGGAAAACGATTGCTGCCGCTAACAAAACAGCGGAAGAAACCGCAACAGTCTTAATAATTTTTTTGCGTTTTACACGCTTCCGTAAAGCGTCACATTTAACAGTGCTAGCATAATTAAAGGAAAAATTTGCAGCAGCACGCTTTAACTGTTTTGCATTTAAACACCCATATTCGGGCGTAACGTAAAAAACAATTTTTTCAAAAAGCTTACTACCTGTATTATTTACCTCAATAATAGTTTTGCTAACACCTTTTACCAAACAAAACGCCCCTTTTACTATACTAAATACAGTTTTGGCAAATGTTAGTAAAATTATTCAGGTTTACATAAAAAAGTGGATAAGTCGGTGGAAAAGTGGAATAAGCCCCATTAATAAAGGGAGTTTTATCCACATTCGACCAATTTTTACACATTATGTAAAGTTATTCTTCATTGTGATTTCTGCCAACCAAAAAGGCAATTGTACGTTCAACTGAATCACGACTGTTTCCCCAATCCTTTGGTCCTTCATTTGCGCGATAGTCATACATTGAACAGTATTTCTTTACATCTTCGTGAAGTGATTTCGAATAATCAGCAGTAATTCGTGTTAAATTATTTGCAAATTCACTACCGTTTTTGCGAAGAATTTTACGGTGTGGCGAATTCATAAGCATTTCATAATGCTTAAGGCAAAACATCGGCTGGCCGTCAAACATACGGCGAAAATCCTTATCGGTTTCATAGCAACGGAAAATGGTTTCAATCATTCTAGAAAACCCCCATTCAATTTTGTCACAAACAAAACATGTTTCGGTCATCTTCTTTGCACTCTCACCCTTTTTGTTAGGAGAATTAAAAAGCTTTTTATCGAAAATATTTTTGTTAATTTCATCAATGTGAGATTCTAAAATCAAGGCTAACTGAAGTCTTCCGCGCGACTCTAACATTTGGTCGAAATGTCTTTCACAAAAGCCTAAACGGTTAGTTTCAATTCTAACGTCTGGCTCCATCATAGCAGCGCCCATTATGTAATCAACAATGCGTTTTTCAATTACCTCACGCATACGGCAAATGG
Organism: Clostridia bacterium; assembly: GCA_017623315.1. Lineage (GTDB taxonomy): Bacteria > Bacillota > Clostridia > Oscillospirales > Acutalibacteraceae > UBA737. The sequence continues at coordinate 4,409 of JAGAPJ010000015.1, forward strand.
GGCAACCGTCGTTTACTTCAAAAATTTCACTAATCGGTATAGTACAAATATCCTGTCTCATAAGCATCTCTTTTCTAACTTTTATATTGCTATTTTACCACAAAATTTGTATAATGCAAATACGGAGTGATTAAATGTATAAATATTTTTTTGAAAACAACAATATTTACATAAAAGGCATTGAAGAATTTGACCTTCCTCACACTCTTGACTGCGGTCAGGCATTTCGTTGGAAGTGTGATGAAAATGGTGTTTGGTCGGGTATTGCGGGTAATAAATTTTTAAAACTTGAAAAACTTCCAGACGGTACGGTAGTTTTATACAATACCACCGAAGATGAATTTAACGGTTATTGGAAAAATTATTTTGACTTAGACCGTGATTATTCACAAATTGTAAAACAATTAAGTCAAAACGAAACATTAAAAAACGCTTGTGAATATTCTTACGGTATTCGCATTTTAAACCAAGAACCGTTTGAAACACTTTGCTCATTTATTATTTCACAAAACAATAATATTGGACGAATCAAAGGGATTGTAGAGCGTTTGTGCGAAAACTTTGGTGAAAAGATAGATGGCGGTTATGCCTTCCCTACTGCTCAAAAAATGGCTTCTCTTACCGTTGAAGATTTAGCACCGCTACGCAGCGGTTTTCGTGCAAAATATTTGGTTGATGCAGCACAAAAGGTTGCAAGCGGTGAGGTTGATTTATACCATTTAAGGTATTTTCCACTTGAAAGTGCTCAACAAGAGCTTATGAAAATTAAAGGTGTCGGACCAAAGGTTGCCGACTGCGCCTTACTGTTTTCACACCACCAAGACCGTGCATTTCCAAAAGACGTTTGGATAAAACGCGCTATGGACACCCTTTTTGGTGGTAAGCTTCCCGATTGTGCAAAGGAATACGCAGGTATTGCACAACAATATATTTTCTTTTTTGCACGCGATACAAAATTATTGACAAATGAATAAAATATGCTATAATCAGAGCATAATGCAGAGTAAACGTACGGGCGTTAAGTGTTTGTCGGACGGGGAGTTGCCGACTTAACGAAGATTTTTTCGCGGTCCGTAGGTTGCATCCCGCTGCCGTATAATAATTGTTCTACCTCTTATTATTCGGAACTACGGGTAATAGGAGGTTTTTATTTTATGAAAAAAAATTACGTTAAAAAAATATGCATTTGTGCCGTTTTATCGGCTCTGTTCGTCGCATTGGAATGGCTGTCGTCTACAATTGGTAAAATTGCTTTTTTAGACGGTTATCAAATACCTATCAGTTGTTTTCCTTTAATAATTGCTGCATTGCTTTTTGGTGTAAGATGGAGTTTTTTAACTTCGTTGGTAGGCTCTTTTCTTTCACAATTAGCGTTTGGTATTTCTTGGAATACGCTAATTTGGATGGCACCAACCATAATTTATGCCGTAGTTGTGGCTTTGCTCTATAAAGCATTCAAAAAGAATGATAAACCCTTAATTCTTTCAATTGTTTTATTTATTTCTGCAATCGTACTTTCATCACTCAATATCGCCGCAACCTATTTAAGCAATTGGGTTTCTTTCGGTAAAGCGGTAGCAAATTTCATTGCAATATTTGCTTCACTAAAACTTGTAGGAGGCATTGTGTTTGCAATTATTTTCGCAATCATTACACCAATTGTTATTAAACAAATTAAAAAACTAATTAAAATATAGCACAAAATCCCGACCGTTTGGTCGGGATTTCTATTATTCTTTTATGGGTGTTACAACGGGTTTACCGTCAGCATCAAGTAAAACTGTAAGTCCGCCACCATAACCGCCGTTATGATAAAAATAATTAACACCGGTCACGCTGTCAACAAATATTTGATTTTCACCCATTGATTCGGAATAAACCTTTATAAATCTTTTTTGTTTGGCTGCCATTAGTACATACCACCCTGTGCGGCAGCAGCGGCTGCGGCAGCATTAGCAGCGGCAACATCCTCGGGCTTATCAGCAACCAAGCTTTCGGTTGTAAGCACCATTGAAGCAACACTTGCGGCATTTTCAAGCGCAGAACGGGTAACTTTAGTGGGGTCAACAATGCCCGCTTCTAACATATCGGTATAAACCTCGTTATAAGCATCAAAGCCATAGTTCATTTTACCGCTGGTAAGAATCTTATCAATAATTACCGAGCCTTCAAGACCTGCATTATAAGCGATTTGGCGGATAGGTGCTTCCAAAGACTTACGAATAATTTGTGCACCTGTTTTAGTGTCGCCTTCAAGTGTTTCAATTAAAGCATCAACAGCGTTAATAGTGTTAACAAGAGCAACACCGCCGCCTGCAACAATACCCTCTTCAACTGCAGCCTTAGTAGCCGAAAGAGCATCTTCAATACGGAGTTTCTTATCACGCATTTCAATTTCTGTGGCGGCACCAACCTTGATAACCGCAACACCGCCAGCAAGTTTTGCAAGACGTTCTTGAAGCTTTTCGCGATCAAAATCAGATGTAGTAACAGCCAATTCGTTCTTAATTTGGTTAATTCGGTCACTTATTAAACGGCTATCACCTGCACCATCAACAATTATAGTATTTTCTTTAGAAATCTTAACCTGACGAGCACGACCTAAACTTCGAATATCGGTTTCCTTAAGGTCAAGACCGAGCTCTTCAGAAATAACTTCACCGCCAGTTAAAATAGCGATGTCGCGAAGCATTTCTTTTCTTCTGTCACCAAAGCCGGGGGCTTTGACTGCAACACAAGTAAATGTACCGCGAAGCTTATTAACAATAAGAGTTGAAAGGGCTTCACCTTCAATATCTTCAGCGATAATCAAAAGCTTTTTGCCTGCATTTACGATTTGTTCTAAAACAGGCAAAATTTCCTGAATATTTGAGATTTTCTTATCGGTAATAAGAAGTAAGGCATCATCTAAAACTGCTTCCATTTTTTCGGTATCGGTAACCATATAAGGTGTGATATAACCTCGGTCAAACTGCATACCTTCAACAACCTCTGAGTAGGTTTCGGCAGTTTTTGATTCTTCAACAGTAATAACACCGTCAGCACTTACCTTAGCCATTGCTTCGGCAATTAAATTACCAATTGCTTCATCGCCCGAAGAAACGGTAGCAACACGTGCAATATCCTCGGTACCGCTGATTTTTTGTGAATTTGAAATTACTGTTTTGGTTGCAGTATCAACAGCTAATTTCATACCGCGCTTAACAACCATAGGGTTAGCACCTGCGGCAACGTTTTTCATGCCTTCGTTAATCATAGCCTGTGCCAAAACGGTAGCGGTAGTTGTACCGTCACCTGCAGCATCGTTGGTTTTAATTGAAACCTCTTTAACGAGCTGTGCACCCATATTTTCAAACGGGTCTGAAAGCTCAATTTCCTTTGCAATAGTAACACCATCGTTAGTAATAAGCGGTGCACCGTATTTTTTGTCTAAAACAACGTTTCTACCCTTGGGACCAAGTGTTACCTTAACAGCATCTGCAAGCTTATCTACACCGTTTTGAAGTGATTTTCTGGCCTCAATACCAAAAATAATTTCCTTTGCCATAATATGACCTCCTATTCAATAACAGCAAGAATATCGCCCTGACGGATAATAATAAATTCTTCGCCGTCAAGCTTAATTTCAGTTGCCGAAAACTTATTAAATACAACCTTTTCGCCAACCGTTACATACATTTTAACTTCGTTACCGTCAATAACACCACCGGGTCCTACTGCAACAACTTCTGCGTACTGTGGTTTTTCTTTAACGGTTGCGGCTAAAACAATACCGCTTTTTGTAGTTTCTTCAGCTGCGGTTAATTTTAAAACAACATTATCCGCTAATGGTTTAATGTTCATAAAACACCCTCCAAAATATAATTCTCATAATAATATAAAACAAAATCACAATAAAGTCAAGTAAGGTAAAATAATTTAAAGATTTTTAACATTTTTTACAAAAAATTATAAAATTTTCTTTTGTAAATTTATATTATATATTTATTATTGACATTGACAAATAAATAACCTTATGTTATAATTTTTTCATAAATTAAAGGTTCTTTGTGACTGACGGTTTAGTGGAGCACCACGTGAATCAAAGAATCTTTTATGCCGACCGTCTGGGCGCTCTTTTCCAATTGGATTAGTGCGCCTTTTTTATTTTAAAGGAGGTTTAAAATTATGAAAAAAGTCGGAATTATTATGGGTAGCGACAGTGACCTTCCAATAGTACAAAAAGCCGTTGACACCTTAAAGTCATTTGGCGTACCTTACGAGGTTCATGTTTTTTCCGCCCACAGAACACCTGCCGAAGCAAAGGAATTCAGTGTAAACGCACGTGAAAACGGTTTCGGTGCTATTATTGCAGCCGCAGGTATGGCAGCTCATCTTGCAGGCGCTATTGCCGCAAACACCACCCTACCCGTTATCGGTATTCCGATAAAATCCGGTTATTTAAACGGCATTGATGCACTTTTATCAACGGTACAAATGCCTTCAGGCATACCTGTTGCTACCGTTGCTATTGACGGTGCTGTCAATGCCGCTTTGTTATGTATAGAAATTTTTGCAGTAACTGACAGCGAATTAGCTGAAAAGCTAGACGCTAAACGCAAAAACGATGCTGCAAACGTTCTTGCAAAAAATAATAAAATTGAAAACGAATTAAATTAATGGAGGAAAACAAAATGGAAAAGAAGCTTATTTACACTGGTAAAACAAAGGATGTATTCGAACTTGAAAACGGCAACTGCCTTTTAAAGTTTAAGGATGACTGCACAGGCAAGGACGGCGTTTTTGACCCAGGTGAAAATTCAGTTGGTCTTACAATTGACGGTGTTGGTGATGTTAACCTTCGTATGTCAATTTACTTCTTTGAAAAGGTAAACGCTGCAGGCATTAAAACACATTATGTTTCAGCCAACCTTAATAACACAACAATGGAAGTTTTACCTGCAAAGGTTTTCGGTCACGGTCTTGAAGTTATTTGCCGATACAAAGCTGTTGGTAGCTTTATCCGTCGTTATGGCGATTATATTGAAGAAGGCGCTGACCTTCCCGCTTACGTTGAAATGACCTTTAAAAATGACGCAAAGGGTGACCCCCTTGTAATTAAGGATGCTTTGGTTGCTTTGGGCGTTATGACTGACAAGCAATATGATGACATTAAAGTTATGACACAGCAAATTACAAAAATCGTTGCTGACGACCTTAAGGAAAAGGGTCTTGACCTTTACGATATTAAATTTGAATTCGGTTATGATGCAAACGGCGATGTAATGCTTATTGATGAAATTGCATCAGGCAATATGCGTGTTTACAAAGACGGTCAGTACATTGACCCCATGACACTTTCTAAACTTTTCTTTGCATAATTTAAAGGAGTAACATATGGGCGGATTTTTTGGCGTAGTCAGTAAGGTTGATGCCATTTCGGACGTTTTCTTCGGCACTGACTACCATTCACACTTGGGCACACGTCGTGCAGGTATGGCTGCTTTCGACAGTGAAATAGGTTTTCAACGTGATATTCACAACATACAAAATGCACCCTTTCGCACCAAGTTTGAGGATATATTTGATGAAATGAAGGGCACTTCAGCTATTGGATGCATAAGCGACTTTGACCCTCAGCCCTTGCTTATTACATCTAACATCGGTTCTTATGCTATTTGTGTTATTGGTCAAATCAATAATTCCGATTCGTTAATTGAACAGTTTTTATCCTTCAGTGGCGGACACTTTTTGGCTATGACTTCGGGTAAGGTTAATATGACAGAGCTTGTTGCTGCACTTATTGACCAAAAAAGTAGCTTTCAGGACGGTATACGCTTTGCACAGGAACAAATCGACGGCTCGGCATCCATTTTAATTATGAAGGATGACGGTTCCCTTATTGCCGCACGTGATATGTTGGGTCGTTTACCCATTATTATTGGTAAAAATGAAAACGGTCATTGTGTTACCTTTGAAAGCTTTGCGCTATTAAAGCTTGATTATGAGAACGAACGCGAACTTGGTCCGGGCGAAATTGTTGAGATTACACCCGACAGCATAACACAGCTTGCAAAACCCCATAAAAAAATGAAAATGTGTTCATTTTTATGGAGCTATTACGGTTACCCCACCTCTTGCTATGAAGGTATTAACGTTGAAGTTATGCGTTACCGAAACGGCAAGATTATGGCGAAAAATGATAAAGCAAACGGCTTTAACACCGAAATTGACTATGTTGGCGGCGTGCCTGATTCGGGTACACCCCACGCTATAGGATATGCAAATGAAAGCGGTTTTGATTTTGCACGTGCTTTCATTAAATATACACCTACATGGTCAAGAAGCTTTACACCACAAAAACAACAGGAACGAAGCAAAATTGCTAAGATGAAGCAAATTCCTGTGCACGACCTTATCACCGACAAGAATCTTCTTTTTGTAGACGATTCTATTGTACGTGGTACACAGCTTAAGGAAACGGTTGAATTTCTTTATGAAAACGGTGCCAAATCAGTACATATGCGTTCAGCTTGCCCACCGATTATGTACGGCTGTAAATACCTTAATTTTTCACCTGCTACAAGTGATATGGAGCTTATTGCCCGTCGCGTTGTCTTCGAACTTGAAGGTGAAGAGGGCGAAAAGTATATTTCTGAATATTTAGATGGTAATACCGAACGCGGTAAAAAACTTCGCAAGGTAATTGCCGAAAAATTCAACTTTGCTTCTCTTGAATTCCAGTCGCTTGAAGGTGTTATTGAAGCAATTGGATTAGATAAAGACTGTCTTTGCACATATTGTTGGGACGGAAAGGAATAATTAAAAATGAACAATTCACAATCTAAATCTTATGCCGATGCTGGCGTTGATATTACTGCAGGCTACAAAGCAGTCGAACTTATGAAAAAACACATTGGTCGCACCAAAAACGAAGGCTGTCTTGATGACGTTGGCGGCTTTGGTGGTTGCTTTGGCTTGCCTATGGGCTATGAAGAGCCTGTTTTGGTCTCAGGCACCGACGGTTGCGGTACAAAGGTTAAGCTCGCAATTTTAATGGATAAGCACGACACCATTGGTATTGACGCTGTTGCAATGTGCGTAAACGATATTATTTGCGTTGGCGCAAAGCCTCTTTTCTTCCTTGATTATATTGCCTGTGGCAAAAACATCCCTGAAAAGATTGCCGAAATTGTTGGCGGTGTTGCTGAAGGCTGTGTACAGTCAGGTGCTGCATTAATCGGTGGCGAAACTGCCGAACACCCCGGTATGATGCCTATTGATGATTATGACCTCGCAGGCTTTGCCGTTGGTATTGTTGATAAGAAAAAGGTCCTTGATAACACCACCATGCAAGAAGATGATGTTGTAATTGCACTTGCATCTTCAGGTGTTCATTCAAACGGCTTTTCGCTTGTTCGCAAGGTTTTCGACGTTGAAAACTGCGACCTTAACAAAACCTATGAGGAATTAGGTGGCAAGTCATTAGGAGAAACATTACTTACCCCCACCAAGATTTACGTTAAGCCTGTTTTAGCATTGCTTGACAACGTAAAAGTACGAGCTATTTCCCACATTACTGGCGGCGGTTTTTATGAAAATATTCCCCGCAGCATTCCCGACGGCTTCGGTGCTGAAATAAAAAAATCAGCAATTCGTGTTTTACCAATTTTTGATTTGCTTCAAAAGGTTGGTAATATTCCTGAACGTGATATGTACAATACATATAATATGGGTGTTGGTATGTCAATTGTTGTTGCTAAAGAGGATGCCGACAAAGCACTTGAAATTTTAAAAGCAAACGGCGAAGACGCTTATATTATTGGTAAAATTATTAAAAGTGAAAACAAAATCAGCATAATTTAAGGTGTTAAAATGAAAAATATTGCAGTTTTAGTTTCGGGCGGTGGCACAAATTTACAAGCCATTATAAACGCCCAAATGGACGGTATTGTAAAATCGGGCAGAATTACACTTGTTGTTTCAAATAATCCTAACGCTTATGCCCTAACCCGTGCGCAAAATTCAGGCATTAAAACCGTTGTTTTAAATAAGAAAGAGTTAGATGACCGTTTTGAAGACGAGCTTATTAAAACAATGGAAGAAAATAATATTGATATTATTGTGCTTGCAGGTTTTATGTGCATTTTAAGCGAAAAATTCACTTCCCGCTTTGCAAACCGCATTATAAATGTTCATCCGTCACTTATCCCCTCTTTTTGCGGCAAAGGGTTTTATGGTCTTCACGTTCACGAAGCGGCTCTCAGTTACGGCGTTAAGGTGACAGGCGCTACCGTGCATTTTGTAAACGAAATACCCGACGGTGGAAAAATTATAATGCAAAAAGCTGTAAATATTTTAGAAAGCGACACACCCGAAACCTTACAAAAGCGTGTTATGGAGGAAGCTGAATGGAAAATCCTACCCCTTTCGCTAGAAAAGGTTTGCAGTGAATTAAAGTAAAGGTGATTAAAATGGTGAATTATGATTTGAAAATAGCATTATCAGAAAACGCATACCCCGGCCGTGGTATTATTATCGGTAAATCTAATGACGGCGAAAACGCTGTTATTGCATACTTTATTATGGGCAGAAGCGAAAACAGCCGTAACCGTGTTTTTGTAACCGACGGTAACGGTATTAGAACTCAGGCATTTGATGAAAGCAAAATGACCGACCCACACCTTATTATATATGCACCGGTTAGGGTTTTGGGTAATAAGACAATTGTTACCAACGGTGACCAAACCGATACTATATATGAACTTATGGACCGACAAATGACATTTGAACAAGCTCTTCGTACTCGTGAATTTGAAGACGATGCACCTAATTTTACACCTCGAATTTCAGGTATTGTTCGCCTTGAAGACGGTGATATGAATTATGCTATGTCAATTTTAAAATCGGCTGACGGTGACCCAACTTCTTGCCAGCGCTACACCTTTGCATATAATAATCCGCTTAATGGTAAGGCAAAATTTATTCACACCTATAAATGTGACGGCAACCCCCTCCCCAGTTTCGAGGGTGAGCCGAAAACCATTGAACTTCCCGACGCTGATATTGATACCTTTACCGACATTGTTTGGAACAACTTAAATGAAGATAACAAGGTATCACTTTTTGTAAGATATATTAACCTTAAAACCGGTGAATTTGAATCACGAATCATTAACAAGAACAAATAAGGAGTTGCCACAATGAAAGAATTTGAACTTAAATACGGTTGTAACCCCAACCAAAAGCCTTCGAAAATTTTTATGGACAACGGTAGCGAATTACCTATTGAAATTCTTTGCGGTCGCCCCGGTTACATTAACTTTTTAGACGCATTTAATTCTTGGCAGCTTGTTAAAGAATTAAAAGAAGCATTGGGTCTTCCCGCTGTTACGTCATTTAAGCACGTAAGCCCGACAAGTGCCGCAGTTGGTACAATTTTACCTGAAAAGCTTAAAAAGGCTTGCTTTGTTGACGATATTGAAGGTCTTGATGATTCTTTACTTGCTTGTGCATATGCACGTGCTCGCGGTACCGACCGTATGTGCTCGTTCGGTGACTGGGTTGCTCTTTCGGACAAATGCGACGTCACAACTGCACTTTTAATTAAGCGTGAGGTTTCAGACGGTGTAATTGCGCCCGACTATGACCCTGAAGCACTTGAAATTTTAAAATCGAAACGTAACGGTAATTATAATATTGTTAAAATTGACCCTAATTACGTACCTGCACCTCAGGAAACCAAACAGGTTTACGGTATCACCTTTCAGCAAGGTCGCAACAACTTTAAAATTGATAAAGAATTACTTTCAAACCTTGTTACCGAAAACAAGAATTTGCCTGACAGTGCAAAGCGCGATTTAATCATTTCGCTTATTACATTAAAGTATACACAGTCTAATTCGGTTTGCTTTGCGGTTGACGGTCAAGCAATCGGTGTAGGCGCAGGTCAGCAATCCCGTATACACTGCACTCGTCTTGCAGGTAGCAAGGCTGACACTTGGTTTTTACGACAGCACAGCAAGGTGTTAAATCTTCCATTCTTGGACAGCATTGCACGTCCCACACGCGATAACGTTATTGACGGTTATATTAACCGCAACGAAGAAGACGTTTGCGCTGACGGAAATTGGCAAAAATACTTTAAAACACAGCCTCAGCCCTTAACCGATGCCGAAATTAAGGAATATCTTTCAACCATTTCAGGCGTTGCTTTAGGCTCGGACGCTTTCTTCCCCTTTGATGATAATATTGAACGTGCTTATAGAAGCGGTGTTTCATATATTGCCGAACCTGGCGGCTCTATCCGTGACGATGCTGTAATTGAATGCTGTAATAAATATGGTATTGCTATGGCATTTACCGGTATGCGCTTATTCCACCATTAATTTTAGGAGTTAATTTAATAATGAACTTTTTTGAAGAACTTAAAAAATATGACCAAGAGGTTGCCGCTGCTTGCGATAAAGAATTACAGCGTCAACGTCATAATATTGAGCTTATCGCTTCTGAAAATATTGTATCCGAAGCAGTTTTATTAGCCGCAGGCGGCGTTTTGACCAACAAATATGCTGAAGGTTATCCCTCAAAGCGCTATTACGGTGGTTGCTACTGTGTTGACATTGTTGAAGAAATAGCAAGAGAACGTGTCAAAAAGCTATTTGGCTGTAACTATGCTAATGTTCAGCCACACAGCGGCGCAAACGCTAACCTTGCCACATTTTTTGCACTTGTAAACCCAGGAGATACAGTTATGGGTATGAATCTACAGCAAGGCGGTCATTTATCCCATGGCTCACCCGTTAATATTTCGGGTAAATATTTTAACATCGTGCCTTACGGTGTTAATAACGAAACCGAAATGATTGACTATGACGAAATGGAGCGTATTGCCAAAGAATGTCAGCCTAAATTAATTGTTGTTGGCGCAAGCGCATATTCACGAATAATCGACTTTAAGCGTTGCCGTGAAATTGCTGACTCTGTTAACGCATATTTAATGGTTGATATGGCGCATATTGCGGGTCTTATTGCTGCGGGTGTTCATCCGTCACCTGTCCCCTACGCTCACGTTGTTACCTCAACAACCCATAAAACACTTCGCGGTCCCCGTGGCGGTCTTATTCTTACTAATGATGAAGAACTTGCTAAAAAGATTGACAAGGCAGTTTTCCCCGGCACACAGGGTGGGCCTTTAATGCACATTATCGCCGCCAAGGCTGTTGCTTTCGGCGAAGCATTAACTGACGAATATAAAGAATATCAAAACCAGGTTGTTAAAAATGCCGCTGCATTGGCAGAAGCATTAAAGGCAGAAGGCTTCCGTCTTGTTTCAAACGGTACCGACAACCACTTAATGCTTTTAAACCTTGTTGATGAAGGCATTACAGGTAAGGAACTTGAACACAGACTTGATGAAGTTCACATTACCGCAAATAAGAACACCATTCCTAACGACCCACAGTCACCCTTTGTTACAAGCGGTTTGCGCATCGGTACACCAGCTGTTACAACTCGTGGCTTTAAAGAGCCCCAAATGGTTAAGATTGCTAAATGGATTCGTGACGTTATAAACGATTTTGAAGGCAATAAGGAACGTGTTTCTAAAGAAGTGCAAGAGCTTTGCGCTCAGTTCCCCATTTATTAAGGAGTTTATCTAGAAATGAAAATAATGGTTGTAGGTGGCGGCGGTCGTGAACACGCCATCATTAAAAAGCTTAAAGAAAATAAAAATATTACCGAAATTTTTGCCCTTCCCGGCAACGCAGGTATGGCAAAGGACGCAACCCTTGTTAATATTGGCGCTAAAGATATTGAAGCTATTAAAGAGTTCGCAAAAACAAATGATATTGACTATGCGGTTGTAGCACCCGATGATCCCTTAGTGCTTGGCTGTGTTGATGCTTTGAATGAAATAGGTATTGACTGCTTTGGTCCTAACAAGGCAGCAGCTATTATCGAAGGCAGTAAGGTATTTTCTAAAAACCTTATGAAAAAATACAACATTCCTACCGCTGAATATGAAGTTTTCAGCGATTTGGATGCTGCAATCGAATATCTTGAAACTGCTCCCATCCCCACAGTTATTAAGGCTGACGGTTTGGCACTTGGTAAAGGTGTTATTATTGCTGAAACGCGTGAAGATGCTAAAGCTGCTGTTCGTTCAATGATGGAGGATAAAATCTTTGGCGAAAGTGGCAACAACGTTGTAATTGAAGAATTTTTAACAGGCCCCGAGGTTTCGGTCCTCTCCTTTACCGATGGTAAAACCGTTGTGCCTATGGTTTCTTCAATGGACCATAAGCGTGCGTTAGACGGCGACAAGGGTCTTAACACAGGTGGCATGGGTACTATCGCCCCCAACCCCTACTACACTGAAGCAATTGCTAAAGAATGTATGGAAAAAATATTTATCCCTACCATTAATGCAATGAACAGCGAAAACCGTACTTTTAAGGGTTGCCTTTACTTTGGCTTAATGTTAACCCCAAAAGGTCCCAAGGTAATTGAATATAACTGCCGTTTCGGTGACCCCGAAACACAGGTTGTACTTCCCTTACTTGAAAGCGATTTATTAACCGTTATGAAGGCTACCACAAACGGTACCTTAAGCGACTGCGAGGTTAAATTTAAAAACGGTGCCGCTGCTTGTGTTGTTATGGCGTCCAGCGGTTATCCCCAAAAGTATGAAAGCGGTTTTGATTTATTTATTGATAAATCGGTTGAAGATACTGTTTACGTTGCTGGTGCAAAATCGGTTGACGGTGTTTTGAAAACTGCAGGCGGTCGTGTTTTAGGTGTTACCGCAACTGCTGACAATTTACCTGACGCGCTTGAAAAAGCTTATCAAAAGGTTAATTTTGTTAAATTTGAAAATGCATTTTACCGCAAGGATATTGGCAAAAAAGCATTGGAGGTTAAATAAATGGTATACCGCATTTATGTTGAAAAGAAAAAAGAGCTTGCAAACGAAGCAAGAGGTCTTTTAAACAATATTAATGGACTTTTACAAATTAAATCAGTTACCGACGTGCGCGTAATTAACCGTTACGACGTTGAAAACATTGAAAAGGATTTGTTCGAATACGCTGTTAATACCGTTTTTTCTGAACCTCAGCTTGATATTGCAACAACCGAAATAGATACAAACGGCGCTTATGTTTTCGCTACTGAATTTTTACCCGGTCAGTACGACCAACGCGCTGACAGTGCCGCACAATGTATACAAATTATTTCTCAAAAGGAGCGCCCCACTGTTAAAACCGCAAAAATTTATTGCATTTACGGTGCTTTAGCTGATGAAGATATTGCGGCTATTAAAAAGTACGTAATCAACCCCGTAGAAGCGCGTGAGGCAGATTTAGAGCTTCCCAAAACCTTAAAGGTTGATTATGAAATTCCCACTACCGTTGAAACCCTTAAGGGTTTTATTGACCTTGATAAAAAAGGTCTTGCCGATTTTGTTAAAAATTACGGCTTGGCAATGGATACCGATGATATTGCATTTTGTCAGGAATATTTTAAATCGGAAAACCGCAACCCAACCATTACTGAAATTCGTATGATTGACACCTATTGGTCTGACCATTGCCGTCATACAACATTTTTAACTAATATTGATAACGTTATTTTTGAAGATGAACTTTTACAAAGCACTTATAACGAATATCTTGAAATACGTAAAAACCTTGGCCGTACAAAGCCTATTTGCCTTATGGATTTGGCAACAATTGCGGTACGTCAGCTCAAAAAAGACGGCAAGCTTGATAAATTAGACGAATCTGAAGAGATTAACGCTTGCACAGTTAAAATTGATGTTGAGGTTGAGGGTAAAAATGAAAAATGGCTATTACTATTTAAGAACGAAACCCACAACCACCCCACTGAAATTGAGCCCTTTGGTGGTGCTGCAACCTGTATCGGCGGTGCTATTCGTGACCCGCTTTCAGGTAGAAGCTATGTTTACGGTGCAATGCGTGTTACAGGTGCCGCAAACCCCTTAAAGCCCGTTAAAGAAACTATGGCAGGCAAGTTACCACAAAGAAAAATTGTTACAACTGCAGCTGATGGTTATTCTTCTTACGGTAACCAAATTGGTTTGGCAACAGGTATTGTTGATGAAATCTATCACGACGGCTATGCAGCAAAGCGTATGGAAATCGGCGCTGTTGTTGCGGCTGCCCCCGAAGAAAACGTACGTCGTGAACGTCCCGAAGCAGGCGACGTCGTAATTTTGCTTGGTGGCTCAACAGGCCGTGACGGCTGTGGCGGTGCTACAGGTTCTTCAAAATCTCATACCTTAGAATCGCTTGAAACCTGCGGTGCCGAAGTTCAAAAAGGTAACGCACCTGAAGAACGTAAGCTTCAGCGCTTGTTCCGCAATCCCAAAGCCACTAAAATGATTAAACGCTGTAACGACTTTGGCGCAGGCGGTGTTTCAGTTGCTATTGGTGAGCTTGCTGACGGTCTTGAAATTAACCTTAACGCTGTTCCCAAGAAATATGAAGGTCTTGACGGTACCGAGCTTGCAATTTCAGAATCGCAAGAAAGAATGGCTGTAGTAATTGAAAAAGAAAATATTGACGCATTCTTGACTCTTGCTGAAAGCGAAAACCTTCAGGCTGTTGTGGTTGCAGTTGTTACTGACGAGCCTCGTCTTCGTATGAATTGGAACGGTAATACCATTGTTGACATCAGCCGTGAATTCTTAAATTCAAACGGTGCTGAAAAGCACATTACAATTACACCCGAAAAATGCGAGCTTATGCCTAAAGCTGTTGTTGGCTCATTTGGCGAGGCTTATAAAGCAATTGCTGACGACCTTAATATTTGTTCAAAACGCGGTCTTTCCGAACAGTTTGACTCTACCATCGGTGCAGGCACCGTGCTTATGCCCTTCGGCGGTAAAAACCAATTAACACCCATTCAGGCAATGGTACAAAAAATCAGCGTTGAAAAGAAGCACACAAATGACTGTTCACTTATGGCTTGGGGCTATAATCCCTTTATTGCCGAACAAAGCCCATATCACAGTGCATATTTAGCAGTTGTTGAATCGGTTTGTAAACTTATCGCTACAGGTGCTGAATTCAAGGACGTTTACCTTACCTTCCAGGAATATTTTGAACGCCTTGGCAAAGACGGTAAGCGTTGGGGCAAACCTCTTGCTGCACTTTTAGGTGCATTTAAAGCGCAAATGAACCTTGGAATTGGCTCTATCGGTGGTAAAGACTCTATGAGTGGCTCATTCGAGGATTTAGATGTTCCACCCACTCTTGTTTCCTTTGCTGTAACAACCGACAAGGTTGATAACATTATTTCACCTGAATTTAAAAAACCAGGCAACAAGGTTTACTTATTATGCCCTGTTTATGATGAAAACGGTCTTCCCTATACCCCGTCCTTACTTTCAGTATTTGACCGAGTAACAAAGCTTATGCGTGACGGTAAGGTTAAATCGGCATATACCCCCACCATTGGCGGTATTGCAGAAGCAGTTATGAAAATGGCATTTGGTAATGGCTTTGGCTTTAAGTATAACAATGACCTTTCTAAAGAAGCTATTTTCGATTATTCTTATGGCTCATTCATTTTAGAATGTGAAGAAAAAATTGAAGGTATTTTAGTTGGTGAAATTACTAATGACGGCTTGATTTCTTACCGTGATGAAGCCCTTAATCTTAACGAGCTTTTAGGGATATATGAAAACAAGCTTGAAAGCGTTTTTAAGTGTAATATTGAAAACACTGGTAAAGAGGTTGTAAACTTTGAATTTAATGCAACCGAATATCCAGTCCCTGCAATTAAGGTTGTAAAGCCAAAGGTTTTGATACCTGTATTCCCCGGCACAAACTGTGAATTTGATTCCGCAAAGGTTATGCGTGATGCAGGCGCCGAGGCTAATATATTCGTTATTAACAACCGTACAAGTGATGGCATTGCAAGAAGTGTTGAAGCTTTTGCAAACGAAGTTAAAGATAGTCAAATCATCTTTATCCCCGGTGGTTTCTCGGGCGGTGACGAGCCTGACGGAAGCGGTAAATTTATTACTGCTTTCTTCCGTAACGCCGCAATTAAGGAAGAAGTTACAAACCTTCTTGATAAACGTGACGGTCTTATGTGCGGTATTTGTAACGGCTTCCAAGCCCTTATAAAGCTTGGTCTTGTACCTTACGGAAAAATTATTGACACAGACGAAAACTGCCCCACTCTTACCTTTAACACAATTGCGCGTCACCAGTCACGCATTGTTCGTACTCGCATTGCTTCAAATAAGTCACCTTGGCTTAAAAATACCAATGTTGGCGATATTTATAACGTGCCGATTTCTCACGGTGAAGGCCGCTTCCTTGCTAGTAAAGAATTTATTATGAAGTTGGCCGAAAACGGTCAAATTGCTACGCAATACGTTGATTTAAATGGTGATGCTACCTACGACATTCACTTTAACCCCAATGACTCTATGTATGCTATTGAAGGCATTACTTCACCCGACGGTCGTGTATTCGGTAAGATGGGTCACAGTGAACGAATTGGCTACGGTCTTTACAAAAATGTTCCCGGCGATTATGAAATTAAAATGTTTAAATCAGCAGTTGAATACTTTAAATAAGGTGGTATAAAAATGGCATATTTAAGCGATATTGAAATTGCTCAACAATGCAAAATGCAGCCTATTACCGAAATTGCAAAAAAAGCAGGTATTGACGATAAATATCTTGAACAATACGGTAAATATAAGGCTAAAATCGACCTTTCATTAGCAAAAGAAACTGACAAAAAAGATGGCAAATTAGTTCTTGTTACCGCTATTACCCCCACCCCCGCGGGTGAGGGTAAGACCACCACCACCATTGGCTTGGCTGACGGTATGGCTAAAATTGGTAAAAATGTATGTGTTGCATTACGCGAGCCATCCTTAGGTCCAGTGTTCGGTGTTAAGGGCGGTGCTGCAGGTGGCGGTTACGCACAGGTTGTACCAATGGAAGACATTAACCTACACTTTACGGGTGACTTTCACGCTATCGGTGCTGCAAATAACCTTTTAGCCGCAATGCTTGATAACCACATTCAACAAGGTAATGCTTTAGGTATTGACGTTAAAAAAATTACCTGGAAGCGCTGTGTTGATATGAATGACCGTCAGCTTCGTAACGTTATTGACGGTTTGGGCGGTAAAGTAAACGGTGTTCCCCGTGAGGACGGCTTTGATATTACTGTTGCAAGTGAAATTATGGCTATTTTATGTCTTGCAAAGGATATTACCGACCTTAAAGACCGTCTTTCAAAAATTATTGTTGGCTACACATACGATGATAAACCCGTTACTTGTGCGGATATTAAAGCACAAGGTGCTATGACCGCGCTTTTAAAGGATGCAATTAAGCCTAATCTTGTACAAACCCTTGAAGGTACACCCGCATTGGTACACGGCGGCCCATTTGCTAATATTGCACACGGTTGTAATTCTGTAACTGCTACAAAAATGGCTTTAAAGCTTAGCGATTATGCCATTACCGAAGCAGGCTTTGGCGCTGACTTAGGTGCTGAAAAGTTTTTAGACATTAAATGCCGAATGGCAGGTCTTACACCTTCAGCAGTTGTTGTGGTTGCTACTATACGTGCCCTTAAAATGCACGGCGGTCTTCCTAAGACTGCTTTGGCTAATGAAGACCTTACTGCACTTGAAAAGGGCATACCAAACCTTTTAAAGCACGTTTCAAACATTAAGGACGTTTACAAGCTTCCTTGTGTTGTTGCTGTTAACCGCTTCCCTACTGACACCGATAATGAAATTGAATTTATTATTGAAAAGTGTAAAGCACTTGGTGTTAACGTTGTACTTTCAACCGTATGGGCTGACGGCGGTAACGGCGGTATTGAGCTAGCAAAGGAGGTTGTGCGCCTTTGCGAAGAAGAAAAGGGCGATTTCACCTTCTCATACGAGCTTGAGACAACTATCGAGGAAAAGATAACTGCAGTAACACAAAAGATTTACGGCGGTAAGGGTGTAATTATCACACCACAGGCTAAAAAACAAATTGATATGCTCACAACACTTGGTTTTGATAAATGCCCCATTTGTGTTGCTAAGACACAGTACAGCTTTTCGGATGACCCGACAAAGCTTGGTGCACCCGAAGGCTTTGACATTACAATTAAAAACGTTAAGGTTTCTGCAGGCGCAGGCTTTATTGTTGTGTTAACCGGTGATATTATGACAATGCCAGGTTTACCTAAGGTTCCCGCTGCTGAAAAAATTGACGTTGACGAAAACGGTACAATTACAGGTTTGTTCTAAAATTAAAAACTGCCCAAAAAATTGGGCAGTTTTCTTATATATATAAGAAAAAACGCCACTGAATTTCAGTGGCGTTTAATAGTTAAATTAAGCGTTTGCTTTGTTCATTTTAGTAACTAAAGCAGACTTCTTTCTAGCTGCATTGTTCTTATGAATAATACCCTTATTAGCAGCTTGGTCAATCTTCTTAACAGCAGCTGTAACAACAACAGCCATGTCTTCAGACTTAGCATCAATAGCAGCGTCAGCCTTCTTAACAGCAGTTCTTAAAGCAGAACGGTAAGCCTTATTATGTTCATAATTAGCTTTGCTTACAAGTACACGTTTTTTTGCAGATTTAATGTTGGGCATCATGACACCTCCTATCATTTACTCACGTACAAGTTATAATAACATATTTCTTTCAAAAAATCAACACTTTTTTAAAAAAAGTTATATTATTTTTGCTTATTTTTGGGAATTTGATACGTAGGAACTATCTTTTTAACAAGAGATAAAATATTTGCTTCCTCGTTATACATAACCTTACTCATAACATCAAGTGTTTCGAACAATTCATCCTCATCAAAATCTATCGGATGTCCAATATGAATAAGCTCATTTTCAGTACTCTGCAAGCCTTCCTCGCTCATCAAAAGTTCCTCATAAAGCTTTTCACCGGGGCGAAGACCTGTAAATTCAATTTGAATATCCTTATAAGGTGTAAAGCCTGAAAGACGAATTAGGTTTTCAGCCAGTTCTAAAATTTTAACAGGCTCACCCATATCAAGAACGAAAATCTCACCACCTTTCGCAGTTGCGCCTGCCTGTAAAACAAGACTAACTGCCTCAGGTACTGTCATAAAGTAGCGAATAATATTAGGATGTGTAACAGTTAATGGTCCACCGTGTTCAAGCTGCTTTTTAAATAGCGGTATAACACTACCGTTACTTCCTAAAACGTTGCCGAAACGAACAGCAACAAATTCAGTATTCGAGCGGTTATTATACGCCTGAACTATCATTTCGCAAATACGCTTACTTGCACCCATAATGTTTGTTGGGTTAACCGCTTTATCGGTCGATATAAGCACGAACTTTTCAGCACCGTATTTATGAGCACATTGTACCGTTTTGTAAGTACCGAAAACATTGTTTTTAATTGATTCGTTTGGACTGTCCTCCATTAAAGGAACGTGCTTATGAGCAGCTGCATGATAAATAATTTGCGGCTTATATGTACGGAACAAATAATCCATACGTTTGCTATCACGTACCGAACCAATAAGAGTTATCATATTAAGTTCGGGGAAATTATACTTCAATTCGTTTTGAATTTCATAAGCGTTGTTTTCATAAACATCAAATATAACTAACTGCTTTGGCTTTTGAGCCGCAATTTGACGGCAAAGCTCGCTACCGATAGTACCGCCACCGCCTGTAACCAAAACAACCTTATCAGTTAGGTATGCAGCAACCTCATCAACATTTATATTAATCGGTGGTCGTCCAAGTAAGTCCTCAATTTCAACTTTGCGAATTTGCTGATGATATTCATCAAGATCCTTTAATGCGTAAAGCGGTGGTAAAAGCTTTAAATCACATTTTGTTTCCTGACAAATGTTAAGAAATTCAGTTCTTTTTTCGTAAGGACAGGTTGGAATTGCAAAAATTATAGTATCAATATTATATTTTTCTGAAGATTCAATAATTTTTTCCTTACCGCCAACAATTAGTACTCCGGATATATATTGGTTATGCTTTGCTTTATCATCATCAATTGCACAACGAATTTTAATAGCTTTGTAGCGTGAAAGTTCTTTAATAATTGCTTGGCCAGCGCTTCCAGCACCAATAATCATAACATTACCGGATATGCTGCTATTTTCTTTATTATCTTTATCGAAAAAACTAATTTTCACAATATTTCTTTGCAATACAATGGCTGCAGTCATTAAGAAATATGATAAAATTGGTATTGTGGCACCTAAAGATAAAGCACCAAAAATTGAAACATTTAAAACAACTGCTGATACTGTAGCAGCAAATGTTGCTATGCAAAGCTTAATATTTTGTACAAAATTTGAAAACGGCCATAAAACGTTGTAAAGCCTAAAAACGTATAAGAAAAACACCAATAACATTGGTAAAGAACACAAAAAGAAAATGTTCGGTGTCCAGATAAATGGCCATACTATACCAAGTCCACGGTCAAGTAACAAAATTGACACAAGCACCGATATAAATGCCACAAGTAAATCATAAACAATATATGTAAGTAAGCTTATAAACTTCTTCATAAAAACGTCCTTTAGATAATATTTTATAAGAGGTTAAAGTAAACTAATGCCTTGTGTTTTGCATTTTTGAATTTCTTTTTCAGGCCAAATCGATACCTGAACTTCACCAACGTGCGCTTTTTCGAGCATAAACATACATAGACGCGATTGACCTATACCGCCGCCTACTGTTAGAGGTAAAGCGCCGTTTAAAAGCATTTGGTGGAATTCGTAATTCAAGCGTTCCTCCTTACCTTCAGCCTTTAACTGTGAAAGTAAAGAATTCCGGTCAACACGAATACCCATTGAGGAAATCTCAAATGGTATATCGAGCACCTTATTATGTAAAATAATATCACCGTTAAGTGACCAGTCGTCATAATCGGGTGCACGTCCGTCATGCTTTTCACCAGACTTTAAGCGACAACCTATTTGCATAATAAACACAGCGCCGTATTCTTTAGCTGCTTCGTATTCCCTTTGCTTACCGGTTAAATTGGGGTATTTATCCTCAAGCTCCTGTGTGGTAACAAAAGCAATTTGCGGTGGAAGCTCAGGGTTTAAAACAGGATATTTTGCCTTGACAGCACCAAGCGTGCGGAGAAGTGCGCCGTAAATACTACGAACTGTTGCTTTTAAATAATCAATGTTACGGTCTTCAGCAGTGATGATTTTTTCCCAATCCCATTGGTCAACGTAGATTGAGTGAATGGCATCACATTCTTCATCACGGCGAATTGCATTCATATCGGTATAAAGCCCCGTATGAAGCGGAAAACCGTATTTTAAAAGTGCCATTCTCTTCCACTTTGCAAGGCTATGTACAACCTCGGCAATCTCCCCTGTTTCCAAAATATCAAAAGAAACAGGGCGTTCAACACCGTTTAAATCATCGTTAAGACCACTTGCGTGCTTAACAAATAGAGGTGCTGAAACGCGAGACAAGTCAAGAGAATTGCAAAGCTCACGCGTAAAGGTATCCTTAATAAGCGCAATTGCGTTTTGTGTATCAAATTCGTTAAGTTTAGAAACGTATTTCAAAATATCAAAACCTTTAATAAATATTTCCTACAGTTCTGGGATAAAGAATTACATCGCGAATATTCTGAACACCTGTAATGTACATAATAATGCGTTCAAGACCAAGACCAAAACCGCTGTGTGGTACTGAGCCAAAGCGACGAAGCGCAATATAATGCTCATAATCGTCCATATTCATACCGCGAATTTGCATTGCTTCGAGCAATTTATCTAAATCAGCTTCACGTTCGCTACAGCCTATAATTTCGCCAACACCTGGTACCAAAAGGTCGGTAGCGGCAACGGTCTTACCGTCGGCATTTTGCTTCATATAGAAAGACTTAATTTCCTTAGGATAGTTGGTAAGGAAAACGGGGCGTTTGCATATTTCCTCGGAAATATACCTTTCGTGTTCGGTTTGCAAATCGCAACCCCATTCAACAGGATATTGGAATTCCTTATCAGCCTTTTTAAGAATTTCAATAGCTTCAGTATAGGTCATAACAGCAAAGTCATTGCTTACAACCGAGTTAAGCTTATCAATAAGACCCTTTTCAAAATGTGCATCAAAGAACTTGAGCTCGTTAGGACATTTTTCTAAAACAGCGTTAATGATATATTTAATCATTTCTTCTGCAATTTCGATAATGTCGGGAAGCTCAGCAAA
>JAGAPJ010000117.1 GCA_017623315.1 Clostridia bacterium
CGGAATGTGCGGATGGGCGGGTCCTGTGCGACGGGATGCTACGAACCATGTCAGGCGGGGAACCGAGCAGCATTAAGTAGATTTTTCTGTGCGCCGCAGTAAATCGGCTCATTCGTACATTCGGGTACGCAAGTTTTTTATTATTTTAAACGAGGTGTAAAAATGGCTTATCAGGCTTTATACCGCAAATATCGTCCTCAAACCTTTTCTGACGTTGTCGGGCAAGAGCATATAACCAAAACCCTTAAAAACGAATTGCGTGATGGCAAAACCGTTCACGCTTATTTGTTTACGGGCACGCGCGGTACGGGTAAAACCACTTGTGCAAAAATTTTGGCAAATGCGGTTAACTGTACTAATAGTCAAAATGGCGACCCGTGTTTAGAGTGTGACGCTTGTAAAGCAGCACTTAGCGGTGAAAATACCGACATTGTTGAAATTGACGCTGCTTCAAACAACGGTGTTGATAATATACGCGAACTTCGTGAAATTATAAGTTTTGCACCCGCTAATTCGAAATACCGTGTTTATATTATAGACGAGGTGCATATGTTATCAATCGGTGCGTTTAACGCACTTTTGAAAACACTTGAGGAACCGCCAAAGCACGTAATTTTTATTTTGGCAACCACCGAAGTACACAAGCTACCTGCTACTATTTTGTCCCGTTGTCAGCGTTTTGATTTTAGAAGAATTGATAACGAAAAAATTTGCGAGCGTTTACAGTATGTTGCACAAAATGAAGGCTTAACCCTTACTGACGACGCGGCAACCTTAATTGCCTCGGCGGCTGACGGCGGTATGCGTGACGCCCTTTCAATTTTGGATTTATGCGCTTCAAGCAGTAAAAACATTGACGAAAAAATAGTTGAAAACGTTTGCGCAATGGCTGGGGATGAATATCTTTTAGAGCTTTGCGACTGCATAAAAGCAGGGGATACCCAAAAAGCCCTTTTAATGATTGATAAGCTTCATAACTCATCGGTTGATATGCTAAGGCTTTTGTCTGAGCTTATTTCCCACTACCGTGATTTAATGATTATAAAAACAGTACGTACGGGAAAACGCCCTATAGTTTGCTCGGCAACACGCCTTGCAAGCCTTGAAAAGCAGGCTGAAAAATTTGAAATTAAGGAAATTGTTTATACCTTGAACGTTTTGCAGGCTGCTACCGCTTTAATGAAGACGGGCGACAGACGCTGTGAAATGGAAATGACAATTGTTAAGCTGTGTAATCCTCAGTTATCGGTTGATTTGGCCTCGCTTGAACGCCGAATTTCAGCTTTGGAAAACGGTGCAGTTATTGCAAAGGCAGCAGCACCTATTGTTAAAGAGGAGGAAGCACCTGCCGTTACTGAAACTGCGGATATAATCGAGGATGAAGACGACGATATACCCCCAATGCCTAACGACAGTGATATTCCTTTGCCCGAAGCACACGTAAGTGCCGTAAAGCCTGAGCCTAAATCGGACGAGGGTGAGGTAGCAAAATGGAACGAGGTTTTAGCAATTTTAACAGGCACCTGCCCGCTTATTGCGGCAGTTCTAAAGGGTTCAAAAGCGTATATTAAAGGTGAATATTTGCTTATTGATGCCCCAAATTCACAGTTTAAAAGCCTTATTAACCAACAAGGCGGAATATATAAAGAAAATATACGCGAAGCGGCGCAGCGTGTTTTGGGCGCAACCTATAAATTGGGTCCCTATAAGCGTGAAGCCGTTACAAACAATGCTGACCCATTAAAAGCCTTGGCTGAAAAATTAAAAGCACTTGAAATTAATTAGTTTAGGAGATATAAGTTATGAAAGTTAGACTTCCCAATAGTGGTGGCCCCGGTAATATGCAACAAATGTTAAAGCAGGCACAAAAAATGCAGGCTGATATGCAAAGCTTACAGGCTGATTTAGAGGGGCGCGAATATACAGCGGCTGCAGGCGGCGGTTTGGTTGAGGTTACAGTTGACGGTAAGCACACCGTTAAGGCTGTTAAAATTAACCCTGATGCAGTTGATACTGACGATATTGAAATGCTTGAAGATTTTATTATAATTGCAGTTAATGAAGCAATTGGCAAGGCTATTGCCGAAAGTGATGAAGAAATGGGCGCTATTACAGGCGGCCTTAATATGCCGGGGTTATTTTAATTATGGCGGGGTTTAACATTGTCCCTTTAAACGAGCTTATTGCCCAGTTTGAACGTCTCCCGGGTATTGGCAAAAAAACCGCGCAACGCTTGGCGTTTAATATTTTAGAGCAACCGCCCGAACGTGCCGAAAAATTTGCCGAAGCATTAGTAAACGCGCGCCGTAAAATTCGTTTTTGCAGTGTTTGCCAAGGGCTTACCGATACTGAGGTTTGCTCGGTTTGTGCTGACCCAACACGTGATAAATCTGTTATTTGTGTGGTGGCTGAGCCGAAGGATATTATAGCTTTTGAACGCACACGTGAATTTGGCGGCACCTATCACGTGCTTCACGGGGTTATTTCGCCTATGGATAACATCACCCCCGACGATTTGCGTATTAAGGAATTAATGGGCCGTTTAGCATCGGGTGAGGTAACCGAAATTATAATGGCTACCAACCCCACGGTTGAAGGTGAAGCTACCGCCAGCTATATTTCCCGTTTGGTAAAGCCTATGGGAATAAGGGTTACACGCCTAGCTTACGGTGTGCCTGTTGGCAGTGATTTGGAATATGCCGACGAATTTACATTAGCCCGTGCATTACAGGGCAGAAACGAGATTTAGTATGACACAGGAAAAAATTAACCGTATAAACGAGCTTGCAAAAAAACAAAAAACTGTCGGTCTTACCGATGAGGAAAAGCAAGAACAATACATTTTAAGGCGCGAGTATATCGATTCCTTTAAAATGAGCTTGGTATCACAGCTTGAAAATACTTATATTGTTAATCCCGACGGCACCAAAAAGAAGGTAACGGCTAAAGATGAAAATATTAGTAACTGACAGTTTAAGCTTAAAATCACATAACGATTTATCACTTCATGCCTTAATGCAATTTGGCGAGGTTTCTGAATTTGAGGGGATTAGCCGCGAAGAGCTTATGCGTGAAGTTAAGGATAAGGATATAATTTTAACCAATAAGGTTGTAATTGACCGCGAGGTAATGGAAAATGCCCCGCGGCTTCGTTATATCGGGTTGTTTGCAACAGGATATAATAATATTGATATTACCGCCGCTAAAGAAAAGGGAATAGTGGTTGCAAATGCAGGTGGCTATTCAACAAATGCGGTGGCGCAGCAGGTTATAGCGTATATTTTGGCACACTTCACCAAAATATCAGCCTATGACGAATTTGTAAAACAGGGTGGTTGGCTTAAATCAAAGTGTTTTGCACCGCTTGTTTTTGCAACCGACGAGGTTTGTGACAAAACCTTGGGTATTGTTGGCTACGGCTCGATAGGTCAGGCGGTTGAAAAGATCGCAGTAGCTTTGGGTATGCGGGTTTTAGTTTACACCCGTACCCCGCGTGATGATGAAAAATTTGTCGATTTTGATACCCTTTTAAAGCAAAGTGACATTATTTCAATGCATTGCCCACTTAATGAACAAACTAAAGATTTGATGAATAGGGAAGCTTTTGCAAAATGCAAGGACGGAGCTTTCTTTATTAACACTGCCCGTGGCGGTGTGGTGGATGAATTTGCCCTCTTTGATGCTTTAAAAAGCGGTAAATTATCAGGTGCGGCGGTTGATGTTTTAAAGAGTGAACCGATGAGTGAAGAATGTCCGCTCATTAATGCTCCCAACATAATTATTACACCACACACAGCGTGGGCACCGCTTAAAACCCGTCAGCGCCTTTTGGGTATTGTGTGCGACAATATTCAAGCGTTTTTGAACGGTAACCCCAAAAATAACGTAGCAAGGTAGGTGAAACGGTTTGTTTTCAAGAATAAACAGCGTTGGTCTTTTCGGTATTGATTCTTATATGATAGAGGTCGAAGCCGATATATCTAACGGTCTTCCCGCCTTTGATATTGTAGGGCTTCCCGATACCGCGGTTAAGGAATCTCGTGACCGTGTACGCGCTGCCATTAAAAACTGTGGCTTTAAATTTCCCGTTTCGCGTATAACGGTAAACCTTGCACCTGCCGACCGCAAAAAAGAAGGCTCAATTTACGATTTACCGGTTTTATTTGCAATTTTAAAGGCAAGTGAACAGGTTAAGGTTGATTTAAGTGATACTGTTATGATTGGCGAGGTAGCGCTTGATGGTATGCTTCGCAGTATTAACGGTGCATTGGCTATTGCCATTACTGCAAAAGAAAACGGTATTAAAAATCTTTTTGTGCCTAAAGATAATGCGGTTGAGGCCGCCGTTGTTGACGGTATTGACGTTTACGGTGTTGAAAATATTAAAGATCTTATTGCTCACCTGCGGGGCGAAAAGCTTTTGGAAAAGCAACCCCTTACCGTAATTAAAAGTGATAATAAGCTTCCCGTACCCGATTTTTCGGATGTTAAGGGTCAGCTTGCTGCTAAAAAAGCAATGGAAATTGCGGCAGCAGGTGGACATAACATTATACTTGTTGGTCCTCCCGGATCGGGTAAAAGTATGCTTGCAAAGCGTTTGCCTGGAATTATGCCCGATATGACCTTTTACGAAGCAATTGAAACCACAAAAATTCATTCAGTTGCGGGCATTTTGGATAAAAATGAGCCGTTTGTATCTACAAGACCTTTTCGTTCACCTCACCATACTGTATCTCCCGCGGCGATAGCAGGCGGTGGCACAATGCCAAAGCCCGGTGAAATATCTTTAGCGCATAACGGTGTTTTGTTTTTGGATGAATTCCCCGAATTCAGAAGGGATGTTATGGAAGCACTTCGCCAACCGATTGAGGACGGCAAGGTGACAATTTCGCGCGTGGCGGGTACACTTACTTACCCAAGTTCAATTATGCTTGTGGCGGCTATGAACCCTTGTCCTTGCGGTTTTTACGGGCATCCCACCCGTCAATGCACCTGTGCACCGCAGGCGGTACATAAATATCTCAGTAAAATTTCGGGACCAATGCTTGACCGTATTGATTTACACGTTGAGGTGCCACCCGTTGATTATAACGATTTAAGCGGTAAAGGAAAGGAAGAAACAAGTGCCGAAATTAAAGTGCGCGTTAATAAAGCACGCCAAATTCAAGCCGAAAGATATAAAAATGACGGTATAGCCTGTAATGCAAGGTTAACACCGTCGCTTATTAGAAAATATTGCATTTTAACTGATGATGCAAGTCAGTATTTAGCCCTTGCATTTGAACGCCTCGGTATGTCGGCACGTGCTTATGACCGCATTTTAAAGGTTGCACGCACCATTGCTGATTTGGACGGCTGTGAGATTATCGAAAAACGTCATATTTTCTCGGCAATATCATTTAGAAGTCTTGATAGAAAATATTGGGGCGCTTAAGCAGTTGCTTTTATAATATGCACCTATTCCTTAATGGAATGGGTGCTATTTTTATGAATTAAAATTTTCAAATTATAGTTTATCGGTGAGGTTGGATTGGTTGCATATCGTAGGGGCGAACTGTGTTCGCCTGTAAATGAATGTAGTTCGCCCCCTACGAAAATATAATATAAATTGTTCGTTAATTCCGAATTATGCATTACGAATTACGCATTTCGTACAGCGCTAAACCCCAATTTATTTTTGCTTTTCTTTTTATTGCGTTTTCAATTTATTTGTTGTATAATATATACTGTATAATTATGCGAAGGGGTTGTGGTAATGGATATACAAATTGGCGATAAGCTTTTAATGAAGAAAAAGCACCCGTGCGGATGCGACACCTTTACCGTAAACCGCATCGGTATGGATTTTCGGATCAAATGTGACGGCTGTGGTAGGGAATTTATGGTGCCACGCGTTAAGGCTGAAAAAAGTGTAAAAAAAATAATTAAACCACAGGGAGAATAATTGTGTTTGACAAATTAGAATCGGTTGTAAACCGCCACGAACAAATCGGTATAGAGCTTACTCGCCCTGATGTTGCGTCGGATAACGAGTTGTTCCGTAAACTAATGAAGGAATATAGCGAACTTACCCCAATTGTTGAAAAGTATAAGGAATACGTAGGGGCTAAAAACGCTGAAAAGGAAGCGCTTGAAATTTTAGCAGAACCCAACCTTGACAAAGATTTTAAAGAGCTTGCCGAAGAAGAACTCAAAGAAGCAAAGGAAAATATTATTACCTTTGCCGATGAACTTAAAATTTTACTTTTGCCCAAAGACCCTAACGATGAAAAGAACGTTATTATCGAAATTCGCGGTGGTGCAGGTGGCGAAGAAGCGGCTTTGTTTGCGGCTTCGCTTTTCCGTATGTATTCAATGTATGCCGAATCGAAGCGTTGGCAGATTGAAATCAGCAATGCCAATGAAACCGAGCTTGGTGGTTATAAAGAAATCAGTTTTATGATTGAGGGCAGCGGTGCATATTCTCGCTTTAAGTATGAAAGCGGTGTTCACCGTGTTCAGCGTGTGCCCGATACCGAAACACAGGGTCGTATTCACACTTCGACCGTTACTGTTGCGGTGCTTCCCGAAGCGGACGAGGTTGAGCTTGAAATTAACCCTGCCGACCTTAAAATTGACACCTTCCGTTCATCCGGTGCGGGCGGTCAGCACATTAATAAAACCTCTTCAGCTATTCGTGTAACCCACATTCCCACAGGTACTGTTGTCGAATGTCAGGACGAACGTAGCCAATTCAAGAATAAAGACAAGGCGCTTCGCATTTTGCGTGCCCGCCTTTTTGATGAGGAACAAAGAAAGCATGACGAGGCTATTGCATCCGACCGTAAAAGTCAGGTTGGTACAGGTGATAGAAGCGAACGTATCCGTACTTACAACTACCCACAAGGTCGTGTGACCGACCACAGAATCGGTCTTACACTTTATAAATTAGACCAAATTTTAAACGGTGATATTGATGAAATTGTGGATGGTCTTATCACCTATTATCGCACCGAGGCATTAAAATCAGAGGAAGAAAATTAAAATGGAAACCCTTAGACTTGCAGTAAATGAAACCGAATATCAAGAAAGCATTACTACCGCTGCCGAAATTTTAAAAAACGGCGGTGTGGTTGGTGTGCCCACCGAAACGGTTTACGGTCTTGCCGCGAGCGCTTACGATAACAATGCCATTAAAAAGGTTTTTGATGCCAAGGGCAGACCACAGGATAACCCCTTAATTGTGCATATAAGCGATATGGAAATGCTAAAGGATGTTGCTGAAGATATTCCTGAAATTGTTTATACTTTGGCTGAAAATTTTTGGCCCGGCCCTTTAACAATGGTGCTTCACCGTACCGAAAAAATTGCCGAAAGTGTTTCGGCAGGGCTTTTGACAGTGGCTGTAAGAATGCCGTCTAATACGGTTGCGCTTGATGTAATTAAAAAAAGCGGTTTACCGCTTGCCGCACCGTCAGCTAATGTTTCGGGCAGACCCAGTCCCACAAGTGCTTACCACGTTGTAAATGATTTGGACGGTAAAATTGATGCGGTTTTAATGGGGGATGACTGCGATTTTGGTGTTGAATCGACCGTTATTACCCTTGTTGGCCAAACGCCCATACTGCTTCGACCGGGCGCGGTAACCTATGAACAGTTGCTTAATTTTTTACCCACGCTTGAAATTGCCGACGCCGTTTTAAACGAGCTTAAAAGCGGCGACAAGGCAGAAAGCCCCGGTATGAAATATAAGCATTACGCCCCTAAAACAACTGCTTTTTTGGTTGAAGGCGACAACTTTGCCGATTTTGTTAATAAGCAGGAAAATGCGGTAGCGGTTTGCTTTGAGGAAGAAGCCAATAACATTAAAATACCAAAGCTTATCTACGGTAGTGTTAATGATACATTAAGCCTTGCACATTCAATTTTTGCGGTACTTCGCGAGGTTGATAAATTTGGGGCTGAGCGTGTGTTTATTCACGCCCCCGAAAAAGAGGGTGTGGGACTTGCGGTTTATAACCGACTTATCCGCGCCGCCGCATTTAAGGTGATTAATATATGAAAAAAATAATAGGATTAACAGGACCCACGGGGGCAGGGAAAAGTTCACTTTGGATGGCTTGCTTTGATTTGGGTTTGGCGCTTATTGATTGTGACCGTGTTGCCCGTGAAGCAGTTGAAAAGGGAACAGAGGGCTTAAAAGCGTTATGTGAAGTATTCGGCTATGAAATTTTAAACGATGACGGAACTCTTAACCGCAAAAAACTTGCAAGTATTGCATTTGCTTCCCCCGATAAAACCGAACTTTTAAATAACACTATTTTTCCTTTTATAAAAGTGCTTGTTTTAAAAGAAGCCGAATATGACGGTAATACTATATTAGATGCCCCTACACTTTTTGAAAGTGAATTAGACAAGGTTTGCTTTAAGACAATTGCTATTTTAGCCGATAGGGATATTCGTTTAAAAAGAATTATTGAAAGGGATAATTTGACCGTTGAAGAAGCACTCCTTCGTATAAATGCGGGGAAAGATGATAATTATTATATTGAAAGAGCCGATTACGTTATATATAATAACGGCGATGAATGTGAATTCTTGCGTAAGATTACAAAATTATTAGAACAAATTTTATTTGATAGGTGAAAAGATATGAGCGAAATTAAAGAATTAAAAGAACAACTTTTTTTAACTAAAAAGAACGGTCGTTTGGTTGAAGACGATGTGGTTTTGGCAAAGGCTGACGAATATTGTGAAGGCTATAAAGCCTTTTTGGATGTCGCAAAAACCGAACGTGAGGCGGTTTGTGAAGCCGTAAAAATGGCAGAAAACTGTGGCTTTGTGCCTTTCGAAATCGGCAAAACCTATAATGCGGGCGATAAGGTTTATTTTAATAACCGTGGCAAGACGGTTGCTTTTGCAGTTATCGGTAAGGACGCTGTTGAAAACGGCACAAATATAACTGCCGCGCATATCGATTCCCCCCGTCTTGACTTAAAGCCCAATCCCCTTTATGAAGACAGCGATTTAGCGCTTTTTAAAACCCATTATTACGGCGGTATTAGAAAATATCAATGGACAGTTACCCCTTTAGCACTTCACGGTGTTTTTGCCCTTCGTGACGGCAGAGTTATTGATGTATCCTTGGGTGAAAAGGATGATGAGCCTAAGTTTGTTATTGGTGATTTGCTACCCCACCTTGCAAGAGAGCAGGATAAACGCACACTTCACGACGGCATCAAGGGCGAAGAGCTTAACGTTTTGGTTGGCAGTCATCCCTTTAAGGATGATGAGGGCAGCGAGCTTGTTAAGCTTAACATTTTAAAGCTTTTAAACGAAAAATACGGCATTACCGAAGGTGACTTCTTATCGGCCGAGCTTACAATGGTGCCCGCTTACAAGGCTTGTGATATTGGTTTTGACCGTTCACTTATCGGCGCATACGGTCAGGATGACCGTGTTTGTGCTTACCCTGCACTTACCGCAATTTTAGATATTGATATGCCTGAAAAAACCGCTATTGCAATTTTGGCAGATAAGGAAGAAATTGGGTCTTGCGGTAATACGGGCTTACAGTCTGACTTTTTGCGTTTTGTAATAGGCGACCTTGCAAAAATGCAGGGTGGTGATGCTACCGTGGCACTTCGCAATTCTAAGTGCCTGTCGGCCGACGTTAACGCCGCACTTGACCCCACTTTCCCTGATGTTATGGAACGTAAGAACGCAAGCTTTGTTAATTACGGCGTGGTTGTTACCAAGTATACAGGTGCAGGCGGCAAATCTTCTACAAGCGATGCTTCGGCTGAATACACTGCTGAGATTATGGGTCTTCTTGATAAAGCAGGCATTGTTTGGCAGACAGGTGAGCTTGGCAGGGTAGATGCAGGCGGCGGCGGTACAGTTGCAAAATATATTGCAAATATGGGTGTTGATGTTATCGATTTAGGTGTTCCCGTGCTTTCAATGCACGCGCCTTTTGAAACCACAGCAAAATTTGATGTTTATATGTGCTACCGCGCAATGTATGAATTTATGAAGTAACCGTTGTCCCGTTTTCGCATAAAATGTTATTGGTTAGATACCAATAATATTTTAAAGGTGAAGATGTATGTTAGACAACAGATGTAATTGTTGCAATATGGGTTGTCGCTCTAAAGTGACTGCTTGGGTAATCGGAATAACTTTATTTTTAGCGGCGCTTTTAATCGGTGCAGTAGTTGGTTCGTATTTTTCGGGCTTTGTGCTTGAAAACATTGTAGCAATTGTAATTTTTGGCATAGTTTTATTGCTTGCCGCAATATTTACGGCGCTTTTCGCACGTTGCAGATGTAATGAATAAATATAAGCCACCCTTTTGGGTGGC
>JAGAPJ010000118.1 GCA_017623315.1 Clostridia bacterium
GCCGCGGTCAAAGTTTATGGGCGATATAAGCCGTAATAAACTTTGGGCACCGCAAGAGTCACGCAGAGTGCGGCTGCAAAATTGTAGTTGCATATATCTATAAGTTATATATTTGCGGGTGTGGCGGAATTGGCAGCTTTGAGTTTGAGCGCGTCCGGTGGACGAAGAAGCGAAAACGAAAAGGCGCCGCGGTCAAAGTTTATGGGCGATATAAGCCGTAATAAACTTTGGGCACCGCAAGAGTCACGCAGAGTGCGGCTGCAAAATTGTAGTTGCATATATCTATAAGTTATATATTTGCGGGTGTGGCGGAATTGGCAGACGCACTAGCCTTAGGAGCTAGCGCTTTCGCGTGCAGGTTCAAGTCCTGTCACCCGCACCATCTTAAGCACCTACATTATGCAGGTGCTTATTATGTATAGAGGTGAAATCATGTTTTTATGGGTTGGTGCTGTCTTTGAAAATAATGCAGAAGATGAAATTAGAAGCATTACCAATAAACTTAATGAAAATTATAATTTATCTACCGTTGTGTTTAGTTTGCCTCAGCATATTTCGCTTAAAATTTCGTTTGAATGTGATGATTATAAAAAGGTCATTGATTATATAAAAACACAACTTTCTGTTTTCGAGTCGTTTGATGTTGAAATTAGTGATGTTTCCAAAATTGACGGCAGTTTAATTTGGTTAGATATTAGTGAAAATGAAACCTTGCGTAAAATACATGATTTACTTAATTACTCACTTTTAAGGGATTTTAATATACCCCTTAAAAGCTTTGATGGTGACGAATTTAAATTTCATTCAACTTTGTTTTTCGATAGTAGTATTAATGAAAAACATCAAGCATTAATTGATGAATTTAAAAAGCATTTTTTATTACCTAGAAAATATGTAATTAAAAAAATTAAATTCGCTATTTCCCAAACTCTTACTCCGGGGGAATTTGAGGTTGTTGATATGATAGTATTAGATTAAATTAACCGAGCATTTTATTGCTCGGTTTTTACTTTTTTTATCTTGCTTATATTATAAAACTATGATAAAATATTTTATACATTATTTTTATAAGGAAAGTCTTATGTATAATAAAATGAAATTTAAAAAGTCTATAATTGCTATTATAGTTGCTTTAATGCTGTTATTATCCGCTTGCAATAATGCTTCAAGTGGTGGGGAAAATCCTAATTCAAACGGTAATTCAACTAATAAACCTATTCAGTCACAAAGTCAAAACAATACTACTAGTGAAACGTTTGAAGAAATAAATAAAAATCATAAAGATAATGATAATAACGGTCGGTGTGATAAGTGTAACAAATCGGTCTTAATTAAAATTGATTTTTTTGCCATAAACGACCTTCACGGTAAAATTTGTGACAGCAATACTCAACCCGGTGTGGACGAGCTTACAACATACCTAAAAATGATGAATAAGAATGAAAGCAATATGGTTTTACTTTCAAGCGGTGATATGTGGCAGGGAAGTGCTGAATCGAATTTGACCAAGGGAAATCTTACAACCGAATGGATGAATCATGTTGGATTTGAAAGTATGACAATAGGTAATCACGAATATGACTGGGGAAGCGATGACATTATTGCTAACACAAAAATTGCTGATTTCCCAATTTTAGCAATTAATGTTTACGCTAAAGATGATAATCAACGTGTCGATTACTGTCAGTCGTCGGTTTTAATTGAAAGAAATGGAGTGAAAATTGGAATTATCGGTGCGGCGGGTGATAACTATTCTTCAATCGCTGTTGATAGTTCAAAGGACGTTTATTTTAAAACCGGAAAGGAATTGACGGCACTAGTAAAGGCTGAATCTGAAAAACTTCGTAAGCAGGGTGCGCAAATTATTGTTTATTCTCTCCACGACGGTCACGATAAATCTTCAAGCGGGTCGGGTATGATAGCTGATGACTCGCTTAAAGGTTATTATGACGTTTCACTTTCAAGTGGTGGCTACGTTGACGTTGTTTTTGAAGCACATACTCACCAAAGCTATGTATTAAAGGATGCATACGGTGTTTATCATTTACAGGGTGGCGGCGAAAACAAGGGTATTTCCCACGTTGAAATTTCGCTTAATGCTGTAAACGGCAATAAACGTGTTACTCAGTCCGAAATTGTTTCTAGTACAATTTATCAGTATGTAAACGATGACGAAATTGTTGAAAAACTGCTTAAAAAGTATGATAAACAGCTTGAAATTTCAAATAATGTGCTTGGCAATAACCCGTCGCGCAAAAACAGCAATTATATTAGTAAGCTTATTGCACAGCTTTATTATGAAGAAGGCGTTAAAAAATGGGGCGACAAGTATGATATTGTTTTAGGCGGCGGTCAAATAAATGTGCGTAATCCTTATTATTTGTATGAGGGTAACGTGAAATATGCCGACCTTTTAAGCGTTTTACCCTTTGATAACGAGCTTGTACTTTGCAGCATCAAGGGAAGAGATTTACAAAGTCGATTCTTTAACAATAACGATTACAGTATTTATTATAGCTCATACGGTCAAAATGTTAAAAATAACATTGACCCCAATAAAACCTATTATATTGTAACTGACAGTTGGTCATCCCCTTACAAGTGGAATAACTTAACCGAGATTGAACGCTTGGGTCCCGATATTTATGCACGTGATTTATTGGCGCAATATATTTTAGACGGTAGATTAAAATAAATTAACCGTTTTGCTCTTTTTTCGTAAAATATATTAGGAAAAGGGGCAAAAATATGGCGAAAAACTTTAAAAAATCGGTTTTAACGGCTTTAAGGGCTTGGCTTTGTTTATTGTTAATTCTATTTTTAATTTTGGGCTTTAGTTATTATAAAATGCTTCCTGTTATTAAACGCTATGCTGAAAGTGTTGCTGAAACGGTTATGCTTAATTCGGCTAACCAAGCGGTAATTAACGTTTTAGAAAATCAAAGCATTTCGTATGATGAAATTGCAAGGCTTTCAAGGGCTCAAGACGGCACGGTGCAAAGCTTGGAAATTGACGTTAATAAAATTAATAACTTTAAAAGCCGAATTTCAAATGAAATTTCAAATATAATTGCAAATAAGGAAGAATTTAAGGTTAAAATACCATTAGGTAGCTTTTTTGATACACCATATACTTCGGGTATTGGTCCTAAAGTACCTTTTAATATGCAGCTTACAACAACTGCATTTGTTGATTTTACACATCAATTTAAAGCGGCGGGCATAAATCAAACGCTACACTTAATACACGTAAAAATTATGATTAAGGGAAGTTTTGTTACTGCTTGGTACACAGGCGGAATAATAACTGAAACCACAGCAATTGCGGCACAAACGGTTATTGTTGGTGCAACACCCGACGCATTTACAAATGTTATTGAGGATATAAACGATAATACAGCAGGTCTTATAAACGATTACGGAGCATTGGCAGGAGAATAATATGGATATTGTTTTAGCTGAAAAAAGAATAAAAGAGTTAAGCGATAGCTTAAAGTATCACAACCGAAAGTATTATATTGATGATTCACCCGAAATTTCGGACTTTGAGTATGATGCTATGCTTCGTGAGCTTGAGGATTTAGAGGCTGAATTTCCTCAGTTTAAATATGAGGATTCACCGACTCAAATGGTTGGCGGCGCAGCTTCAAAACTGTTTACTGAAGTAGTGCATACAGTTAAAATGGAAAGTCTTCAAGACGTTTTTAATTTTGACGAGCTTCGCGTCTTTTTATCAAAAATTGACCTTTCAAAAACTGATTTATCTGTCGAGCCGAAAATTGATGGTTTATCGGTTTCGCTTGAATACCGTGACGGACTTTTCTTCCGTGGTTCAACCCGTGGTGATGGCGTTAACGGTGAAGACGTTACTGCTAATCTTTTGCAAATTAAATCAATTCCTAAAGCAATTAAATTTATGGGCGAATTAGAGGTTAGAGGCGAGGTTTATATGCCACGTGACAGCTTTTTGCGTTTGCGTGAAAGGCAGGAAAATATGGGTGAAGCACCTGCTAAAAATCCTCGAAATGCTGCTGCTGGCTCGCTTCGACAAAAAAACCCTAAAATTACAAAAGAACGAGAGCTTGACATATTTATTTTTAACGTTCAGCGTGTTACTGATAAAGAATTTTCATCCCATATCGAAACACTTAATTTTTTAAAGGATTTAGGTTTTAACACTTTACCGACTTATCTTAAGTGTAAGACGGTTGACGGTGTTATTGATGAAATAAACCGTATTGGTAACAGTCGTGGTAATTTGCCCTATGATATTGACGGTGCGGTTGTAAAGGCTGATAATTTAGCATACCGTGAAACTATGGGCAGTACATCTAAATTTCCTAAATGGGCGGTTGCATTTAAATATCCACCCGAAGAAAAGGAAACAGTTTTAAAGGCAATTGAAATTAACGTTGGAAGAACAGGCGCGTTAACACCCACTGCTGTTTTTGACCCGATACAGCTTGCTGGCACAACTGTAAGCCGTGCAACACTTCATAATGAAGATTTTATCACTTCAAAGAGTATTGGCATAGGTGATACTATTGTTGTTCGCAAGGCAGGGGATATTATTCCCGAGGTTTTAGCGGTTGCCAAAAAGGGTGATAATTCATCTGTTTACAAAATGCCCGATAGATGCCCCTCCTGTAATTCACCTGTTTTCCGCGAGAATGATGAGGCGGTTATTCGTTGCACAAATGCTGAATGTCCCGCACAGTTATTACGTCATTTAATACACTTTACTTCGCGTGATGCAATGGATATCGAGGGTCTTGGCCCCGCTATGCTTGAACAGCTGGTTAATGCGGATTTACTTCATAATATTGTTGATATTTATTCACTTGATTATGATAAGGTGGCCGAGCTTGAGCGTACAGGCGAAAAAACCGTTCAAAATCTCAAAAATGCTATTGTTAAATCTAAAGGAAATGACCTTTCTAAGCTTCTTTTTGCTTTTGGTATACGTCACATAGGTGCAAAGGCAGGAAAGCTTCTTAGCGAACATTTCGGCGATATTGACGCTATTATGAATGCTACCGCTGAGGATTTCGAAAATATAGAAGGCTTTGGCAGTATTTTGGCGCAGTCGGCGGTGGAATTTTTTTCCCTTTCCGACACTAAGGAAATGATTGAAAAATTTAAAGAGCTTGGTGTTAATACCAAATCGCTTAAAGAAGTTAATGACAATCGCTTTGCAGGTATGACCTTTGTTTTAACAGGCACCTTGCCGACCTATCAGCGTAGCGAAGCCGCTGCAATTATTGAAAGCTTTGGCGGCAAAACCTCATCCTCGGTTTCTAAAAAGACAAGCATTGTTTTAGCGGGTGAAGAAGCAGGAAGCAAACTTGATAAAGCAAATGCTTTAGGTGTTAAGGTAATTGACGAAAACGAATTTAAGGAAATGATAAAATAAAGCAGTGAATACGTTAAAGAAAAAGTGGGTTAAAATTACTGTTAGGGTTATAGCGGTTTTTTTAATATTTATCGTTCTATTTACAGGCGCAAACCATTTCACACAGCATTATATCGCACATTATAAACAGCAGTTTACCCCTAAATATTATGACAGGGTAGAACTGACTGAAGAAACCGATTTAAAAACGATATTTTTGCAAACAGGGCTAGGGGAAAAAACTGCCGAAAAAATGATTGAGGACGGTAGATTTGAAGAAATTTTACAGGCACAGGATGACTTTTTCGGCTTTTATGACGTTGAATGTAACCCGATGATAAAATGGTTTACCAGAGAGGAACGTCTCGCAGATGAAAGCTATCAGTTTTATGATTTACAACCAGGCGATATTCTGGTGACACTTTCAACACACACATGGGGTTGGCACCACGGTCATGCAGGTCTTGTGTTTGATGAATTTTCGGTGATTGAAAGTATAGCAATGGGTGTTGATTCTTCTAAAGAAAACATATTTTATTGGAAGGATTATGCGGGTGTTGCAGTATTACGTGTTAAGGATAAAACCTTAGAAGAACGTAAAGCCGTTGCTGAATTTGCTGAACAAAATCTAACTGATAGACCGTATAGTCTTTTGTCGGGATTAGGGTTAAAAAAAGCGCCGCCTTTAGATAATTTAAAGCTTCATTGTTCATATTTACCGTGGTATGCTTGGCAACATTTTGATGTTGATCTAGATTCCGACGGTGGCAGAATAGTAACAAGCTATGATATTTTACATTCCGATAAGCTTGAGGTTGTACAACTTTACGGAATGGACCCAAGAGAATTTATAAAATAATAAAGGCCTTTCGTTTTTAGCGAAAGGCTTTAAATTTATCCATCATAATCTTCAACAGCAAGTAATGCTTCTTCCTTTGTCAAAAAGGCAATACCGCTTTCAAGGTGCTTTAAATCTTCCTTTGGAAGTGTATCAAGAGAAATGTTACCGAAAACCTCAACAACCTCACCGTTATTTAAAAGAACAACTGTATTTTCATAGCTTTGTAAAACCCAGCTACTTGGATTTTCTTGCTTACATTGTATTGAAAATACTGTAGCTATAATAATAGCTATTAAAAATATGCATAGTATTATACCTAAAGCAAAAGCTTTCTTATTTATTATTTTTTGCAAAAACTATCACCTCGTAGTTAAAGCATTGCCAAAATTTTCAGTTTTATTCGTTAAAATTCTACTGGAGTTATGCCGTTTAAAAGCAAAATTGCAACCGATGCCATTATTGAAAAAGGCAAATAGTTTTTTGTGAGCTTAATTTTTAATTCACCCTGCTCAATAATTTCTCCGTCAGTATTTTGTATATTTCTTTGTAAGCAGGCAAATAGTGAATTATTACCTAGGCTTGAAAGGGTGATAGAATTTTTGTTGCCAAGACCACAGCATATTGCTGAAATTTTATTTTTTTTAAAAATTGTAAGCGCCTTTGTATTATTTTCATCACATACACCAATAAAGCTAATGGGAATTTTTTGTTCTGAAAAGCGGTTACCTTCATCTAAGAACACAACAACTCCTTTACTAAGCTGCCATTCACTTTTTTTATAAATGCTTAATATTGTAAATTTACTGTTACCATCGCCAATGAATTTATCTGAAATATGTTGTCCACCGTATTTTTTAAGTATTTCAATTATTTCTTTTTCATATTTGCTTTTTCTGTCTGACAATAATA
Source organism: Clostridia bacterium (assembly GCA_017623315.1). Lineage (GTDB taxonomy): Bacteria > Bacillota > Clostridia > Oscillospirales > Acutalibacteraceae > UBA737. The sequence goes on from JAGAPJ010000118.1 coordinate 7,143, forward strand.
TTACCATAAAATTCACCTGAAAATTATTATTAGCATTTTTTTGACATATAAAATAAAAAAATATAAAATAATAATAAAAAGAGCACACCGTTTGGTGTGCTCTAAAATTTTAATTAGTTAAATAATACTTAACAAGTGACTGTAAAAGTGTGTCACGGTCAATTTTTCTAATAAGGTTACGGGCATTATTATGTGTGGTGATATAGGTGGGGTCTTCCGAAAGTATATAACCAACAATTTGGTTAATGGGGTTATAGCCTTTTTCCTTAAGTGCATCATAGACCGTTGTCAAAATCATACGGATTTCACGCTCGGTTTGGTCACCTATTGAGAAAGTCATCGTCCTATCATTCATAATTAACACCTCTTATTATCTTATTTATTCTATTTTATAACGAAAATATGAAAATTTCAAGTATTATTTTCTAAGCTCAGCGCCGATAGACTCTAATTTCTTGATAATCTTACCGCTTACGTCTTCAATTTCCTTGTCGGTAAGGGTGGAATCAGCCGAACGGAGATATACGCTGAAGGCAACGCTCTTTTTACCTTCGGGAATTTGTGCACCTTGGTAAATATCGAAAAGCTCGATTTTTTCAAGTAATCTGCCTGCACCCTGTGAAATTGCTTTTTCAAGGTTGCCAACAGGAATGTCAGCGTCGCAAAGCATTGCAAAGTCACGTTCAACAGCGGGGAACTTAGGAAGCGGTTTATAAACAGTCTTGCGTTTATTAATGCCCAAAAGCACGTCGAGCTTTATTTCGGCAATATAAACCTTGGTGTCAATGCCATAGGTTGCAGCAACTGAGGGGTGAAGCTCACCGAATACGGCGCATTCTACGTTATTTGCCTTAACAAGTGCCTGACGACCGGGGTGGAGGTAAGGTTCGTTTGAACGTTCATACTGTGTATGTGCGCCCGAAAGCTGACAAATTGCTTCAATAATGCCTTTAAGCGAGAAGAAATCCTCATCCTTGCCATAAATACCGATTGACATTGTAGGTACTTCGTCGGGCTGTTCGGTTAACGGCAAAGATTTTGCAATAAAGCGCTTTGAAATTTCAAAGAAGCGACCTTCGTTTATCTTTTTGTTAATGTTTGTGGCCAAAACAGTTAAAAGGGAAGTTGTTAACTGTGTGCGCATTGTTGAGTATTCATCGCCAAGGGGGTTTATAATCTTAATTTGGTTGCGGCGTACATCGTCGTCAGCCAAGAGTAAGGTATCGATTGCCTTCGATGCAATAAATGAATAGGTTGCGATTTCATAAGCACCTGCAGAAAGCATTAAAGACTTGATTTTATCGGTCTTAATTCTTTCGGGAAGCTTACGGCCACGCATTACGCTACCGTTCATGGCAGTGCTAACAATTTTATCATAGCCGTAAATTCGCATCACTTCTTCGGCTAAATCGGCGCGACCTTCAATGTCATCACGAATAGAAGGCACCTTTGTGGTCAATATATTGCCGTCAATAGTGGTTTCAAGACCCAAAGCATTTAAAATTCTAACAATTTCATCATTGGGAACATCAACACCTAAAAGTTCAATAATACTGTCGGTTGTAACAGTTAAGATGCGGTCCTCAGGTAAACCGTTGTTGCAGTCAATCGTGCCGTCAATAATATCACCTGCATCAAGGTCAGATATTAACTGTAATGCGCGTTCCATTGCATATTCAACATTAACAATGTCAACACCCTTTTCAAAGCGACCGCTTGATTCGGTACGAATACCTAAGGCGCGCCCTGTGTGGCGAACGTTATCACGACGGAATTTAGCACATTCGAGGAACAAATCGGTTGTGTCCGCTTCAATTTCACTTTCCTTACCGCCCATAATACCTGCAAGACAAGAGGGCTTTTCACCGTCAGCAATAACAAGCATATCGGGGGTTAGGTTATAATCCTTACCGTCAAGGGTTGTAATTTTTTCACCAACAGTAGCATTTCTAACAATAATTTGCTTATTTGCCAAATCATTATAATTAAACGCGTGCATGGGCTGACCTGTTTCAAGCATTACAAAGTTTGTAATATCAACAATGTTGTTAATGGGGCGCATGCCAGATGCAATAATTGCTTTTTGCATCCAGTCGGGTGATTCCTTAATTCTTAAATTCTTAACAACACGACCGATGTAACGGGGACAAAGGTCATAGTTTTGAACATCAATTGAAACGTAGTCGTTAATGCTTTCTCCAATTGTCTTATAAGTGGGAACAGGTGCTTTGAATTTAGTACCTAAAACAACTGAGATTTCCTTGGCAACGCCAATAAAGCAGTTACAGTCGGGTCGGTTTGCGGTAATTTTAAAGTCGATGATATAATCATCCATACCGAGCACTTCACGCATATCGGTACCGATTACTTCAGTGTCCTTTAAAATCAAAATACCGTTAACCGAAGCGCCTTTATAATCGTTTTCGGTAATGCAAAGCTCTTCACCCGAGCATAGCATACCGTTTGATTCAACACCGCGAAGCTTACCTTTTAAGATGTGGGCGCCGCAGGGAAGATAGCTGTCATCAAGTGCGGCAGGCACTAAAGCGCCCTCAAAAACATTTTGTGCACCTGTAACAATTTGTACAAGTTCACCCTTACCAATATCAATTTGGCAAATTTGAAGGTGGTCGCTGTTTTCGTGTGGTGTAATTTTTTCAATTTTACCTACAACAACATTTACAAGGTTGTCGCCCTGCTTTTCAATGCTTTCAACCTCAAAGCCGGCCATAACCATTTTGTTGCAAAGCTCCTCAACAGAAGTGTTTATATCAACATAATATTTTAAAGTATTAAGTGAAATTTTCATATCCGTTCCGCCTCCTTAAAATTGGTCTAAGAAACGCTTATCATTTTCAAACAATAAACGAATGTCACTGATTTTATAACGTGTAGTGGTTAAACGGTCAAGACCGATACCAAACGCAAAGCCTGAATATTCCTCGGGGTCAA
>JAGAPJ010000016.1 GCA_017623315.1 Clostridia bacterium
AAAGACCACTCAATAAAAAATGTCGGTTTTCCGACGGAATGGAGAGAATATGGACAATAAAAATGAATTTAAGCCCTATATTCCCGCTGAAAAGGTAACTGCAGAGCTTACCGTAACATCCATTATTATGGGTGTTCTTTTGGCGGTAGTGTTCGGCGCAGCAAACGCATATCTCGGTCTTCGCGTAGGTATGACGGTTTCGGCTTCAATTCCTGCAGCCGTTATCGCAATGGGTGTTATTCGCATTATTATGCGCAGAAACTCAATTTTGGAAAGTAACATCGTTCAAACTATTGGTTCGGCAGGCGAATCCTTGGCAGCAGGCGCAATTTTCACCTTGCCTGCACTGTTTCTTTGGGCCGCTGAAGAAAAATGGAATATTAGTGACCCAAACCTTCTAGAAATCACTCTTATCGCTTTAATCGGCGGTCTTTTGGGCGTTTTCTTTATGGTGCCCCTTCGTAACGCTTTAATTGTTAAAGAACACGCAACTCTACCTTATCCAGAAGGCAAAGCCTGTGCAGAAGTTCTTTTGGCGGGTGAAAAAGGCGGTACAAGTGCTTCCACCGTTTTCGCAGGTATGGGCTTTGCGGCTCTCTTTAAGTTTATTATTGACGGCTTAAAGGTTGTTGCAGGTGAAGTTTCTTACACAATTAAGGGCTTTAAGGGTACAATTGGTACACAAATTTACCCTGCTGTTATGTCGGTTGGTTACATTTGCGGCGCAAGAATTTCTTCTTATATGTTTGCTGGTGGTATCTTAAGCTGGATGGTGCTTATTCCCTTAATTGTACTTTTCGGTGAAAACAGTATTCTTTACCCCGGTGTTGACCAGACAATTGGTGAAATGTTTGCCGAAGGAGGTGCCGGCGCTATTTGGAGCAGCTACATTCGTTACATCGGCGCAGGCGCTTTGGCAGCAGGCGGCATTATAAGCCTTATTAAATCCTTACCCCTCATCGTTACAACCTTTACAGGCGCTTTAAAGAGCATGAGTAAATCGGGTACAGTTTCTAATGAACGCACTGCAAAGGATATGAATATGAAGGTTGTTTTAATTGCAATTTTGGTTTTAACAATTCTTATTTGGCTTATTCCTGCAATTCCTGTTAATCTCATTGGTGCGCTTATTATTGTTGTTTTCGGCTTCTTCTTTGCAACTGTTTCTTCACGTATGGTTGGTATTGTCGGTAGCTCAAATAACCCCGTTTCAGGTATGGCTATTGCTACACTTCTAATTGCGACCCTTATTTTAAAATTTACCGGTGCTGACGGCATTGATGGTATGTGTAGCGCAATTGCAATTGGTTCTATTATTTGTATCGTATCGGCTATCGCAGGTGACACCTCTCAAGATCTTAAGACGGGCTATATTTTAGGCGCAACTCCTAAAAAGCAACAGTATGGTGAACTTATCGGTGTTGTTGCTGCGGCTTTGGCTATCGGTGGTACGCTTTACCTTCTTAACGAGGCATGGGGCTTTGGCGGTAAAGAATTGGCAGCACCACAAGCAACCCTTATGAAGCTTATTGTTGAGGGTGTTATGGGTGGCAATATGCCCTGGGCACTTGTGTTCACAGGCGCTGCAATTGCGGTTGTGGTTGAGCTTATCGGCATTCCTGTTTTACCCTTTGCAATTGGTATTTACCTTCCTGTTCAGCTTAATGCTTGCATTATGGTTGGCGGTATTGTACGCTTGGCACTTGACAAGCTTTGCAAGAAGAATAAAGAAGCTGTTGTTAACGACGGTATCCTCTTCTCATCGGGTATGATTGCAGGTGAAGGCCTTGTTGGTATTGCGCTTGCTCTCTTAGCAGTCTTCGGTGTTGATAAGGTTATTGACCTTTCAAAATACGTTCCCGCAACCGTTTCAAACCTTGGTGGTATTGCACTCTTTGCTGTAATTATTCTTACACTTTTAAAATTCACCGTTTGGAAAAAGCGTGTAAATGAAAATGAGTAAGAAAAACAGTGAAAATTACCTTGAATTTGTACCGATAAGGCAAATTGAACGGTTTTCTACTGACGAAAACGGTGTAATTACACTTGAAATTGAAAATAAAGGTGTTTTTAACCGTGTAGCCCAAAAGCTTTTGAAAAAGCCGAAAATCAGTTATATTCACCTTGACGAAATGGGCAACTTTGTTTGGCCGCTTATTAACGGGGAAAGAAATATTACCGATATCGGAGTATTTGTAAAAGACCATTTTGGCGAAAAGGCTGAACCGCTTTACGAACGTCTTGCAAAATATTTTAAGGTTTTGGAAAGCTATGGCTTTATAAAATTTAAAAAGTAATAAAATTGGCAGACAGGTTAACCTGTCTGCCTTTTGTTTGCTGTTAAATTGGGGTATAGCGGTGATTGTATTGATAATTTTGTGGTGAGCATCGCCCCAACAATATCACAATCTTAATTCATCGCGCCAATAAAATATAATTTGCAAAAGTGCATTATTGTACTAATTAAAAAAATATGATATAATTATTGTAAACAAATAATTATACACAAAAAACACATAAAATAAATTATATTTTGCATTGACTTTGTATGTATTAACGTATATAATCGATATATTATTCATATTTTAAAAGGGGAGGCAAAATAATGGATTGGTATTTTGTTCTTGAATGTGCTATAAAATCGGTTTTGGCGGTTATTATAGGCGGTGTTATTGGTAGTGAACGCGCACGTCACGGGCGTGCAGCAGGTATGCGTACCCATATTCTTGTTTGTCTTGGTGCAACTCTAACCGCAATGACAGGTATGTTCCTTTCTAAAGAAATGGGCGGCGACGCAATGCGTATTTCGGCACAGGTTGTGTCGGGTATCGGTTTTTTGGGCGTTGGTATGATTATTATTAAAAACAACAACGTTGTTTCGGGTCTTACAACCGCCGCGGGTATTTGGGCAACAAGTATTGTTGGTATTGCGCTGGGCTACGGTTTTTACATAGGTGCAGTTTTGGTAAGTGTTTTAATGCTTTTGTCAATTGTGCTTTTAGCACGTCTTGAAAGGGGCAAACGTCGCACTGAAGCCATTTATATTGAAATTGATGATATGGGCAAAACCAACGAGGTTGTTAAAAAAATTAACGAGCTTGTTGGCAAACAAAACCCACATAAAATTTTCCCTGCAAAAAGCGGTAATTCTAATAACATAGGCATTGTTATGATACTTGATCGCAGAATGAATTTTGATATTTTGAAAATTTTAGAAATCGAACACGTTTTATACGTTGATGAGGATTAAACGAAGAAGGACTTATCCGTTTGGATAAGTCCTTAACTTTTTTGAAAATTATTTAATTGCTGTGCCGGCTTCCTTTTGGATAACGTCGTGTGCACCGCCCTCAACAATACTTGTTGCTGAAACTAAGGTAAGCTTAGCTTTTTGCTGAAGCTCGGGAATAGTCAACGCACCGCAGTTGCACATTGTGGATTTAACCTTTGCGAGTGAAATTGCAACGTTGTCCTTAAGGCGACCTGCATATGGTACGTAAGAATCAACGCCCTCTTCAAAGGAAAGCTTCTTATCACCGCCCAAGTCGTAGCGTTGCCAGTTGCGTGCACGGTTAGAACCTTCGCCCCAATATTCCTTATAATAATTGCCGCCAATGGCAATTTTATTTGTCGGGCTTTCATCAAAACGGGCAAAGTAACGGCCAAGCATCATAAAGTCAGCGCCCATTGCAAGCGCCAAGGTAATATGGTGGTCGTGAACGATACCGCCGTCGGAGCAAACGGGAATATAAACGCCTGTCTTTTCAAAATATTCATCTCTTGCCTTGCAAACGTCAATAAGCGCGGTGGCCTGTCCGCGACCTATACCCTTGGTTTCACGAGTGATACAAATTGAACCGCCGCCGATACCAACTTTAATAAAGTCAGCGCCTGCTTCGGCTAAGAACATAAAGCCGTCACGGTCAACGACATTGCCGGCACCAACCTTTACGGTGTCGCCGTATTTTTCGCGGATAAAGGCAATTGTGCGTGACTGCCATTCGCTAAAGCCTTCAGAAGAGTCGATACAAAGCACGTCAGCGCCTGCTTCAACCAAAGCGGGAACACGTTCAGCATAGTCACGGGTGTTAATACCCGCGCCTACAACGTAACGCTTGTCCTTGTCCAAAAGCTCGTTGGGGTTAGATTTATGTTCTTCATAGTCTTTTCTAAAAACAAAATATTTTAAGTTGCCATCTTTATCAACAATGGGTAAGGAGTTAAGCTTATTGTCCCAAATAATGTCGTTAGCCTGCTTTAAGGTTGTGGTGTCGTCAGCGGTTATTAGCTTTTCAAGAGGTGTCATAAATTCCCCAACCTTAACGTCCTCTGACATACGGCTAACACGGTAATCACGACCGGTCACAATACCTAAAAGTTTGCCGTTTGCAGTGCCGTCTTCGGTAACGGCAACGGTAGAAAAGCCATTCTTTTCTTTAAGTGCTAAAACGTCCTTAAGGTTGCTGTCGGGTGTAACGTTAGAAGCACTTACAACAAAGCCTGCTTTATAAGATTTTGCGCGCGCTACCATTGCGGCTTCGTCTTCAATAGACTGTGAGCCGTAAATAAAGGATACGCCGCCTTCTTTAGCAAGGGCAACTGCTAAACGGTCGCCCGAAACCGACTGCATAATTGCAGAGGTCATGGGGATGTTCATAACAATTGCGCTTTCTTCACCTTTTTTAAATTTAACAAGCGGTGTTTTAAGCGAAACGTTTGCGGGGATACATTCGCTTGATGAATAACCCGGAACAAGCAAATATTCGTTAAAAGTGTGTGAAACTTCGTTGAAATAATAGGCCATAAATATATACTCCTTACTGAAATATTTTTAATATTATATATTTTTATAATAGATATGTCAATTATATTTAATTTGGTAAAAATAACGAAATTTTTCACAAAAATCAGGCATAAAAAGTGCAAAAAGTAGAGTTTTTGAAATTCGGCTTTTAAAACACCTAAACTGTGCAAAAAATGCTTGATTTTTGGGAATTATTGTGATATAATTTATCGGCTACTGAAGAAGTGGCAAATATTATAACACACATTCCGCTTATATCGGGAGGGTGTCGCACTGATACAGCGATTCTCGAAACCACTGCGGGATGGAGGTAAAACCTTAGGAGGAAATTAAAATGGCAGTAGTATCAATGAAACAGTTGCTTGAAGCCGGTGTTCATTTCGGACATCAGACAAGACGCTGGAACCCCAAGATGGCTGAGTACATCTTCACAGAAAGAAACGGTATCTATATTATCGACCTTCAGAAGACAGTTAAGAAGCTTAACGAAGCTTACATGTTTGTTCGCGACATTGCAGCTGACGGTGGCGATATCCTTTTCGTAGGTACCAAGAAACAGGCTCAGGATTCTGTTAAGGAAGAAGCTGAACACTGCGGTATGCCTTACGTAAATGCACGTTGGCTCGGCGGTATGCTCACAAACTTCACAACCATCAAAACAAGAATTGCTCGTCTTAACCAGCTCCGTACAATGCGTGACGACGGCACATTCGAACTTCTCCCCAAGAAAGAAGTTATCAAGCTTAATCTTGAAATTGAAAAATTAGAAAAATTCCTTGGCGGTATTCAAAATATGAAGAAAGCTCCCGCTGCTCTCTTCATCGTTGACCCCCGTAAAGAAAGAATTGCAGTTGCAGAAGCTAAGAAGTTGGGTCTTCCCATCATTGCTATTGTTGATACCAACTGCGACCCTGATGAAATCGATGCTGTTATCCCCGGTAACGACGACGCTATCCGCGCTGTTAAGCTTATCGCTGAAACCATCGCTGCTGCTGTAATCGAAGGTAGACAGGGTGCTGAAATGGGCACAGCTGCTGTAGAAGAAGCTGTAGAAGAAACCGCTGACGCTGAATAATTAATTGGAGGAAACTAAAATGGCTTTTACTGCTAAAGACGTACAGGCTTTAAGAGAAAAAACCGGTTGCGGTATGATGGACTGTAAAAAAGCCCTTGTAGAATGCGACGGTAATATGGATGCCGCAGTTGACTATTTGCGTGAAAAGGGTCTTGCTTCTCAAGCTAAGAAGGCTGACCGTATCGCTGCTGAAGGTACTGTAGCTGTTTACACCGCTAACGGTGTTGGTGCTATTGTTGAGCTTAACAGCGAAACCGACTTCGTTGCTAACGGTGACGGATTTAAGGCTCTCGCTGCTGAAGTAGCAGAAGTTGTAGCTGAAAAGAACCCTGCTGATATGGACGCTCTCCTCGCTGCTGAAAAAGACGGTATGACCGTTGAGGCAAAGGTTCAGGAATTGTTCCTTGCTATTCGTGAAAACATCAAAGTTCGTCGTTTTGACCGCTTTGAAGGTAAGGTTGTTTCTTACGTTCACGCTGGCGGTAAAATCGGTGTTCTTGTAAACTTTGAAACCGAACTTGCTGCTGACAATGAAGGCCTTGTTGCTATGGGTAAAAATGTTGCAATGCAAATTGCTGCTATGAACCCTGCTTATCTTGACCAGGCATCAGTTCCTGCATCTGTTATCGAAAAGGAAAAAGAAATCCTTGTTGCTCAGATGAAGGAAGATCCCAAGATGGCTAACAAGCCCGATGCAGTTCTTGGCAAAATCGTTGAAGGTAAAATCGGCAAATACTATAAGGAAAACTGTCTTGTTGAACAAGCATTCGTTATGGATGGCGATGTTACCGTTGGCAAGTACATTGCTAACACCGCTAAAGAACTTGGCGCTGATATTAAGCTTGCTGCTTACGTTCGCTTTGAAAAGGGCGAAGGCATTGAAAAGCGTGTTGACGACTTCGCTGCCGAAGTTGCTGCAATGGCTAAATAATTGCTATAAAATTTTTAAAACCCAAAGCCTAGGCTTTGGGTTTTAATTTATATGTTGTTATACGCTTCGTAAATAGCCTTTGACATTTCACGCATTTTAGCGGGGTCAACCTTTAAAACCTGTCGGTCGTAGGTTAAAAGCCCGTTTGTTTCATCCTCAACGTCGCTTACCTGTGTTAAAACCGTGGCGCAAAGACCGTGGCTTTTAATTGCGGGTATAACCTCGTCATAATAGAGCTTTAAAAGGGCTTTTTTAAATTCTTCATTATCGCTAAAGAATTTATAGCCGTAGGTTTTGGCTTTGTTAAAGGAATGGTCTTTAATTTTTGAAGAATATCCCCCAAATTCCGAAAGCACAAGCGGGCGTTCGTCAGGCTTGAATTTAAGCGGTTTAAAATAAATATGCTCCGACAAAACGTCGCTGTCATTTGTTTGGAACCAACCTGAAGTTGCATCCCACACACGTGTGGGGTCAATTTCTTTCATCGTTTTATAAAGGTTTCTAGCGTCAAACTGCCCCCACCCCTCGTTGAAAAGGGTATAATAAACAATACAGGGGTGGTTATATAAAAGGCTTAGGGTGTCTTTTGAATTTTTAATAAACTGTTCGCGTCTTTTGGGTGTTGCCTTATGGGTAACGCCTTTTTTAAGGCCGATTGTGGGCAGTGCGGTGTCAATTAAAAAGCTGTATTTACCGCAGTTTACAAGGTCCTGAAAAACTGCCATACCCAATTTGTCGCAATAGTAATAAAAAAGCTCGTGCTCAATTTTAATATGCTTTCTTAGCATATTAAAGCCGCGTTCCTTCATTTTTATAACGTCGTTTTCAAGCGCTTTTGGGGTGGCAGGGGTGTAAATGCCGTCGCTAAAATAGCCCTGGTCCAAAAGCCCGTGGAAGAAGTAGGGCTTTTCGTTTAGTAAAATTTTATAACCCTCTACCTTTACGGTGCGAAGTGCTGTATAGGACTGAATTTCATCCTCACCGCAAATTAACGCAAAATCGTAAAGATGAGGGTTTTCGGGTGTCCAATTAATTGGGTTTTCAATTTCAATTCGTGCGGTTTTACCCGTAAATCTGTGCTTTGTGCCGTTTATTTCAATTGTTTTTTCGCTTTCGCCACCATAAACGGTAATATCAAAGCCTGCAAGGTCGGGGGCAACTTTAATGCCTTTAATGTGATTTTTCGGCACCTCTTCTAGCCATACGGTTTGCCAAATACCGCTTGTTTCGGTGTACCACATACCGCCGCGCTTTTTACATTGCTTGCCGTATGCTAAATCCAGATTTAAGGTGTCGGTAACCTCAACCTTAATTTCGTTTTCGCTCTGCTTTAAATGTGGTGTAATATCAAACGAAAAGGGAAGATAACCGCCAAGGTTTTCACCAACGAAATTGTTGTTTACATATACTTTACATTCTTGGTCGACCGCACCGAAATTTAAAAACACTTGCTTGTCAGTAGGGGTAATCCGTACTGTTTTGGTGTAAATTAATAAATCGTTAGCTTCTTTCTTAAAATCAACGCCCGAAAGTCGGCTTTCAAGCGGAAAGGGTACAATAATTTCGCCCTTAAAAACGCTGTCGGCTTTGCGCAAAATTTCTAAATTCCACTTACCGTTTAAATTAATAAAGCTTTGACGTTTGAATTGTGGGCGGGGGTAAATATCCCACGGCTTATCACAGTTTAAATCCTTTTCAAAAGGTGTATAAAGTGTTGCAAATTCAGTTTTCATTTAGGTTATTCCTTTTCTTAATAATAAATAAAAAGGGGATAAGTAAAACTATAGCAATTAAGGATGCCAAGAAAATATTTTCATTCGGTAAAAACGAGATTGTGCCGTCATTATTAACAATAGTTTCGGCGTTTTTAAGCACAGCCGAGCCAATTGCGGGGCCAATTATGCCCGGAATAAGCACCTGTGCGAAAATGCGAAGACCTTGGAACATACCAGCCTTGTTTTCGGGGGTGTTGTCCCTTATCATTGCGCCGAATACCGCCATACCCGAAAGGTAACCGCACATCATAAATAATGAACCGATAAACACAGGCAGGGTGGTTTTTGTAAAGAACAAAATTATATAACCAAGGCAAAGTGATAAAAGCGCAATACTGCCCGAAAAGTTAAAGCCCTTTTTGTCGTAAACCCTGCCCCAAAAGGCAGTAACAACGGCGGCAATAATAATTGCGGGCGCCATTATAAAAACGTAATCAGCCATACCAAGTGACTTTTCATAGTAAATAATTAGGTAAGGCATAAAAATTTGAATTGAGGTATTAAAAATTACAAACGCCGCAAGGGTAATGTAAAGCAAAATATTGTTTTTTATTGTTGATAATCGAAAGCCGTAAAAAATACAACCGAAATAGCTTTGTTCGGGTTTTGGTGTGGGTGTGTCTTTAATAAAGAAAACACCCAAAATACCAATAACGGTAACGACAATGCCGATAATTGTGAAAATTAGTGTCCAGCTTGTTGTTTTTTCTAAATCGAAAAACATAAAACCGCCGAAAACCACTAAAATTGCCACAAGCGGCATCATAGCGTTAATGCCTTCAACTGCGCCGCGGTTGGTTTTATCGGTTGAATCGGTAAGCCAAGCGTTAAATGCGGCGTCATTTGCGGTTGAGCCGAAAAAGGTCATTACACAGTCCATAATAATTACAAGGCTAACACAAAGTGATGCGATACCCGTAACTGCGGGGAATAGGCTACCTATAATATCGGTGCGGATAAGCACAAAGCTAAAAATTGAAATGCCCCAAAGTATGTAACCGCCGCAAATAAATAGCTTGCGTTTACCCACACGGTCGGAAAGAGCACCCATAAACACAGTGGTTACGGTGGCGGCGACGGCAGAGGCGGCAACCATTAGGGCGATATCACTTGCCGAAGCGTTAAACATTTTATAAATAAAAACGTTGAAATACATATTTTCAACAAGCCAAGCAACCTGCCCTATAAGGCTGAAAAGGGTAACTGCGCACCAAAAACGCGGTGAAAGCTTAGTTTTCATAATACTACTCCTTAAAGTTGTTATGATAATTTTAACACAAATTTTTATTTTTCTCAATATATATGGTTGTATTTATGGCAAAATAGTGGTAGAATTTGAATTGTTTAAAAAAGGGGAATATAAAATGGAAAAGGAAAACGCTAAAAAAGAATATTTACTTTTGCTTTTGGGTACGGTTATAACCTCCGTTTTATGCGGTGGGGTGGGCGCTTTGTTTGCACATACTCTAAAGCTTGCAAATAATACTTTTTTTAGCTTTAATTGGCTCATTTATTTGTTGCCCCTTGGCGGTGTTTTAACTGTTTTGCTTTTTAAGTCCTTAAAGCTTGACAGCAAGAATATTCACACAGTTTTTTCGGACGTTAAAAATGACGGTGAAACCCCGTTTTTGTTGTCGGTTGCAATATTTGTCGGCACTGCTATAACACAGTTTTTTGGTGGCTCAGCAGGTAAGGAAGGTGCCGCTTTACAAATAGGCAGCGGTATTTCTTCCCCCATAGCGCATTATTTAAAGCTTCGCTATCATAACCATAAAATACTTTTGCTTTGCGGTATGACGGCTATGTTTTCGGCGGTGTTTACAGCACCGCTTACTGCTTTAGCTTTTGGGCTTGAAATTGTTTATATTAGCCGTAAATTTTATTTAAAGGCAGTTTTACCTCTTGCTATGTCTAGCTTTGGTGCATATGGTATTGCAATGGCTTTGGGCGTTCATCCCGAAAGGTTTGCATTACACGCATTGCCCCAATTTTCAGCTATTTCATTTTTAAAAATAGCAGGGCTTATTTTGGCTTGTGCAGTTGTGTGTATTTTGTTTTGCTTGGCGCTTCATCTTACAGGTGATTTATTTAAAAAGCTTTTTAAAAGCCCATATTTGCGTGTTATTATTGGTGGCGCTTTGGTTATTGGTCTGACTCTTTTGGTTGGAAATAACGACTATAACGGCGGCGGTATGCACGTAATTGAAAGGGTTGTAGAAACCGGCAACGCATTTTATTTTGCCTTTTTATTTAAAATTATTTTTACCGCCATTACAAATGCTTCAGGCTTTAAGGGTGGCGAAATTGTCCCCGCACTTTTTGTCGGCGCAACCTTGGGTGCAGTTGTGGGCGGTCTTTTAGGGCTTCCACCAAGCTTTGCGGCGGCAGTTGGTATGGTAACCTTGTTTGGTGGCGCTACGAAATGCACTGTATCTGCCTTTATGCTTGGGCTTGAATTTTTTGGTATGGGTGGTATTGGCTATTTTGCCTTGGCGGCGGTGCTTTCAAGGATAATAACGGCAAATATAGGACTTTACACCGCTGAACACAAGTAAAAAATGACTTGACGCAGTCAAGTCATTTTTATTTTCGCTTTATAAATATACAAGTGTCGGTAAAGGTTATTTTACTGTCATCAAAACGCAGGTTATAGCCCTTTGACTTAATATATCTTTGAACTTCGCTGTTTGAATTAAAGAAATAAGCCATTAAATAATTGCTGTAAGCATGGCTAATTCCTTTGGGCTTTACCACAATGTAAAGGTATGGGGTGTTTAATTTAACGGCATAATCAATTGCCTGTTGGTAGTTAAGCGGTGCGGCTTTAAGGCTTTCAAGCTTCATGCCAAAGGTGTTGGTAAAGCTAAGTTCGGTGGCAGTGGCGGTGGGTACCGCTAATTCCTCATACTCAATTATATGGTCTAAACAAATTTCTTCGGCGGTAAGGTTAAAGTAATCATAAATGGGAATGTCCCCATCTATGCCGTCGTTCCAGGTTACATCAATGTGGTACCAGCTGCCATTAAGCTTTATGGTATTCCAAGCGTGTGCTTGGTTTTCGCTTGTGCCGTGTACTATGGTGGAATTTATACCCACTTGATAACAAAGGTACTGAAAAAGCCTTGAATAGCCCTCGCAAACGGCTTCCTTTTCTATTGCTGCACCGTATATGTCGTAAACACGGGAATAATCGGTGCGGTTAAGCTCCTGCCCGATTGCGCTATGGTCGTAAGTGACCGAATTAACGATAGCATTATGAATTAAATATTCTTTTTCAACGTCGGTATAGTTCGCGGGAATTGTAGCAAGCACACCCTCAACCCAAAGGTTAACCCCATTGATTTGGGTGTTGATTTTTTCTCGGCTTGCAACGGTTGTAAGCTTGTCATTTTTAATACTGTCGGTCACAGCGCCGTCGGTATAATAAAGAATTAAATCAATAATTGTGTCCTTGCCGTTTTCGTTTAAATGGGTGTATTCAACAAATTTACTAACCCAAAAATATTGCGGGTTGTCGGCCACTACCTTTTGGTAAATTTCCCACATTTCATTATAAATAATGTGGTATTTTGAAAGGTGAATTACATTTTTTGTGGATTCAATAGCGTCGCAAATATCGTTGTAAATATTCTTTTCGGTTTGGGTTAGGTTAGCATATTGATAGTAATTTTCCCTAGAAACAGGGGTGTGCTTTGTATCAGGCACAACGGGTGTCTCAATTGTGGGGGAAGAAACGCTGTTTTCGGTGCTTGTGCTTGGTTGGGGCTTGGGGGTAGGTAGTGAAGAATTATTGCTTGGTTTTTGGGGTGTGCTGTTAGGGTTGGTGTTTGTCGGCTTGTTTGACGTATTATCCGAAGTGGTGGTTTGCGAGCTTGGTGCCGATTCGTTTTGGTTAACAGGTAACCGAAAACTTAGGCTACACGCAGTAAGTGAAAATATTAAAGCAATGCATAAAAATACCGCTAAAAGCTTTCTAACCATATAAAACACCTCCAAACCTTACTTTAATTAAAGTATAGTATATTTTTGTAAAAAAAACAACAAAAAATTTTCAACTTACGCTTGACAATGTCGCTTTAAAGTGTTAAACTGTTAAAGTGTTAAATCGCTAAAGTGTTTTAGGAGGATAAAAATGGTAATTTCCGACTTTTTGGAAAGAAATGCAAGATTATACGGTGAGGAGGTTGCTTTGGTTGAAGTTAACCCTTCGGAAGACCGTGACAAAGCAGTAACCTGGCGTGAGGCAAGCCTTATCGAAAGTGCAATTGACGCGCCCTATAGACGTGAGCTTACTTGGAGTGAATTTGACCGCAAGGCAAACCGCTTTGCAAATTTACTTTTAAGCCGTGGCTTTGAAAAGGGCACAAAGGTGGCCATTCTTTTAATGAATTCACTTGAATGGTTACCCATTTATTTTGGCATTTTAAAGGCAGGTTGTATTGCAGTACCCCTAAACTTCCGTTATTCAGGTGACGAAATTAAGTATTGTCTTGATTTGGCTGACTGCTCGGTTTTGGTTTTCGGCCCTGAATTTGTTGGTCGTATGGACACAGTTTATAATGAGCTTCCTAAGATTAAAACAATGTTTTTTATTGGTAAGGGTAAGCCTGATTATGCCGAAGACGGCGCTTATCTTACGAACTTTTGCTCAACTCAGGCGCCACCCATATTGCTTAATGAGGATGATTTTGGCGCAATTTACTTTTCATCGGGTACAACAGGCTTTCCAAAGGCAATTCTTCATCGCCACCGTGCGCTTGTAGCATCCTGTCGTACCGAACAAAACCATCACAGCCAAACAAGAGACGACGTCTTCCTTTGCATACCCCCGCTTTACCATACGGGTGCAAAAATGCACTGGTTCGGCAGTCTTTTATCGGGCAGTAAGGCAGTACTTCTTCGCGGTGTTAAGCCTGAATGGATTTTGCGCACCGTTACCGAAGAAAAATGCACAATCGTTTGGCTTTTGGTGCCTTGGGCGCAGGATATGCTTGATGCTATCGAATCGGGCAAAATTAAATTGGACGATTATCTTTTGTCACAATGGCGCTTAATGCACATTGGTGCGCAGCCCGTACCTCCGTCACTTATCAAGCGTTGGCTTAAATACTTCCCAAACCACCAATATGATACTAACTATGGCTTAAGCGAATCTATCGGCCCCGGCTGTGTTCACTTGGGTGTTGAAAATGTACATAAGGTTGGCGCTATCGGTAAAGCTGGCTATCTTTGGGAAGTTAAGATTGTTGACGAAAACGGTAATCAGGTTGCAGATGGTGACGTTGGTGAATTGGCAGTTAAGGGTCCCGGTGTTATGGAATGCTATTACAAAAATGAAGAAGCCACAAACGAAATTTTAAAGGACGGTTGGCTTTACACGGGTGATATGGCTAAAACTGATGAGGATGGTTTTATTTACCTTGTTGACCGCAAGAAAGACGTTGTAATTTCAGGCGGTGAAAATCTGTACCCCGTTCAAATTGAGGATGAGCTTCGCAAATTTGATAAAATTAAAGACGTTGCGGTTATTGGTTTGCCCGATGCCCGCCTTGGTGAAATTGCAGCAGCAATTATTGAAATTAAAGAGGACGAAACTTGTACCGAAGCTGAAATTGAAGAATTTTGTCAAAAGCTTCCCCGTTATAGACGTCCTAAAAAGATTATTTTTGATAAAGTACCGCGTAATCCTACCGGTAAAATTGAAAAACCTGTGCTTCGTGAAAAATATTGCAAGGTTAGTCTTGTAGAAGCACAAATTAACAGCTAGTAATTCCTAAAATAAAAGAAGGTCTTAAAAATGACAGCAGAAATTTTCACAGGTATATTGATTGTCGTTTTCTTTGCGGTAATGGTTGCAGTTGGCTTTTACTGCAAAAAACATGCAACCGACGTAAACGGCTTCGTTTTAGGCGGTCGCAGTGTTGGCCCCTGGCTTACTGCCTTTGCCTACGGTACCTCGTACTTTTCGGCAGTTATCTTTGTTGGTTATGCGGGTCAGTTCGGTTGGAATTTTGGTTTAGCATCCACTTGGATAGGTCTTGGTAATGCGTTTATTGGCTCACTTTTGGCTTGGGTTATTTTGGGTCGTCGTACCCGTGTTATGACACAGCACTTGAATTCCAAAACAATGCCCGACTTCTTTCAAAAACGTTATGATTCTAAGGCTTTAAAAATTGCGGCATCTATTATAGTATTTATCTTCCTTATCCCTTATACCGCATCCCTTTACAACGGTCTTTCAAGTCTTTTCAATATCGCATTTGAAATTCCTTACTGGGTTTGCATTGTTGTAATGGCGGCGCTTACAGGTATTTATGTAATCTTCGGCGGTTATATGGCAACTGCAATTAACGACTTTATTCAGGGTATTGTAATGCTCGTTGGTATTGTTGCTGTTATTCTTGCAGTTCTTCAGCAAAACGGCGGCTTTATGAAATCAACCGAATTGTTGGTTGAAAAAAGTAGTTGGGAATACGCTTCCTTTGCAGGTCCCGACCCCGTATTTCTTATTGTTGTTGTGCTCCTTACTTCACTTGGTACTTGGGGACTTCCTCAAATGGTTGGTAAGTTCTACGCAATTTCTAATGAATCGGCAATTAAAAAGGGCACAATTATTTCTACAGTATTTGCAGTTATCGTTGCAGGCGGTTGTTACTTCCTTGGCGGCTATGGTAAGCTTTTTGTTACTGAAGAAGCCTTTGCCGCAACGGGTGGCAAGTTTGACACCATTGTTCCTACTATGCTTTCAAACCTTTCACCCTACATAATCGGTATTGTTATCGTACTTGTGCTTTCGGCTTCAATGTCTACACTTTCCTCTTTGGTGCTTACTTCGGCGTCAACACTTACCTTGGATGTTATCATCCCTGAAGAGAAAAAGAACGCAAACGAAAAGAAAAAGCTTTTAGTAATGCGCTTGCTTATCGTTTTCTTCATTGTGCTTTCGGCTGTAATTGCAATTCTTAAGGATTCTATTTGGTCAAAGTCAATGTTTATTGCTCAAATGATGGGCGTCTCATGGGGCGCGTTGGCGGGCTCGTTCTTGGCACCGTTTATGTACGGTCTTTACTGGAAAAAAACAACCCGTGCGGCTGTTTGGACATCCTTTGGCTTTGGTGTGGGTGTAACCTTAATTCAATTGCTTAAATCTTTGGGC
>JAGAPJ010000119.1 GCA_017623315.1 Clostridia bacterium
ACTGTTAGAGCCGCGGAGGGACCGAGCACCGCAGTGCGAGAGGTGGATTTTTGCGAAGCAAAAAGACGGAGGGAGAGAATAAAAATACAGCAAATCAAATGTATTTCTCTCCCTCAGTTTCGCTAACGCTCAACAGCTCCCTCGTCAGAGGAAGCCAAAAACACATCAATTTAACCGAGCGATAGACTATGATTTGAAGCAAAAAAGAGGTCACTTTTTGTGACCTCTTTAAAATTTTCTTATTTCAAGGCTTTCATCATCTTCGCCTTTTTCAATTTTGCGAATTACAATATAATAACCGTAATTATCGTTTACCTTAATATATATACGGTCGTTTACCTTTTTACCCATAATGGCGGCACCTAATGGGGATTCCTTGCTGATAATTCCCGCCATAGAATTTTGTCGCAGGGTGGTAACAATTCGTACCTGCTCTTCGCAGTCGTCCTCTTCAACGTAATATGTTACCGTATCAAAAAGACCAATTTCATCTTCCTTGCTGCCGGTATCAATTACTTTGGCGGTTTTAATCATATTACGAAGGTATCTTATACGACTTTCGTTTCTGCCTTTTTCACGCTTGGCGGCATGGTATTCGGCATTTTCCGACAAATCGCCAAAGCTTCGGGTGAAAACAACCTCTTCAAGTATTTTGGGGCGAAGCACAGTTATTCTATATTCAAGCTCGTCCTGCATTTTTTTAATATCAACTTTAGTTAATTCGTCAAACATTTAATCACCATAATAATTATACCAAAAAATGATTTTTTTTCAAGATACTGTTGCAAAGCGAAAGAAATTTGGTTAAAATACAAACGAGGTGTTTTTTATGGCATTATTTAATTCATTAAGTGGGGCAGTTGGTAACACACCAATGTTACAACTTATTAATTCTAAAAATAAATACGGCTTTGGCGCAAACGTTTTCGCAAAGCTTGAATATTTTAACCCTGCAGGTAGCGTTAAGGACAGGGTTGCGCTTAATATGATAGAAGCCGCCGAACAAAACGGAAGCTTAAAGGCGGGTGGCACTATTATTGAACCAACATCGGGCAACACCGGTATCGGTATTGCGGCAATTTGTGCGGCAAAGGGTTATAAAGCTGTTATTGTTATGCCCGAAACAATGTCAATTGAGCGTCGAAAGCTTATTGCTTCTTATGGGGCTGAGGTTGTGCTTACTGAAGGCGAAAAGGGCATGAGTGGCTCAATAGCCAAAGCGGAAGAGCTTAACCGTGAGATAGATAACAGCATTATTGCAGGGCAGTTTTATAACCCAGCTAACCCTGAAGTGCATTACAAAACCACCGCGCCTGAAATTTGGAACGATTTAAACGGAAATGTTGATGCGGTTGTGTGCGGTATCGGCTCGGGCGGTACCATTACGGGTATTGGCCGTTACCTTAAAGAGAAAAACAAAGATATTAAAATAATTGGTGTTGAACCGCTTTCTTCACCTTTTTTAACAATAGGTAAAACAGGTGTGCATAAAATACAGGGTATCGGCGCAGGATTTATCCCCGAAAATTTAGATACCGAAATTTATGACGAGCTTATGACCATTTCAGACGATGATGCAATTAATTTTGCAAAAGAACTTGCAAAGGCGGAGGGCCTTTCGGTTGGTATTTCATCGGGCGCGGCTTTTTGCGCGGCAGTAGCCGTTGCTAAAAGGGAGGATATGCAGGGTAAAAATATTGTTGTAATTTTGCCCGACGGTGGCTCCCGTTATCTTTCAACCGAACTTTTTGATATGTAATAATTTACCCCGTGGTAGAATTACTACCACGGGGTATTTGTATATTCAAATTATAGTTTATCGGGGAATTTAATTGTAGAATTTAAGCCTTCCCC
>JAGAPJ010000120.1 GCA_017623315.1 Clostridia bacterium
AAGCAAACACCCAACCAAGACACAAACGAGCCGTGTAAGCCAAAATTTGAAGCTGTACAAGGCAAAATACGAAAGCCCGGCACCGGATGCTTGTATCAGGTCAGCGACAACCTATGGGAAGGCAGTTACTTCCCAAGACTCGCCGATGGCAAACGTAAGAAATTTAATGTCTATGCCAAAACGAGAGAGGAATGTGAACTCCTCCTCGCTGAGCTGATTCCAAAAGTCAAAGCTGAGATTCAAGAGGCCAAGGCGAAGTTAAAAGAGCAACAATCAGCATAACGCACACGGCGGTAAGGAACAAAATCCTTACCGCCGTGAATCTTTTTATCGTCCTCTGTATTCTTGTTTCAAAACCTCTGCCATATCTTCAGGCGATTCCTGACAACCACCGGCAAGCCACATTTTGATAATAGCATTAAGGCCGTTTCTGAAAAATTCAATATGATACTTGATGTTGCTATCCATATGTTCTTTTTCAGCTCGCCTTGTATCATATATCGAAACAAGGTGCTTATCGTCATAGCACAACTTGAAATAGGTTTTATAGAAAATCTGATTTTCCTTGATATGCTTAAACATCTTCAGCGCACCGCTACGCTCGTTAAAATAATCGTAATCGGCAAATAGGTTGCTGAAATCATTTTCGAGTTTTTCTCTTGTTTTATCGGCAAGGTCGAATATATCAAT
Organism: Clostridia bacterium; assembly: GCA_017623315.1. GTDB lineage: Bacteria > Bacillota > Clostridia > Oscillospirales > Acutalibacteraceae > UBA737. The sequence continues at coordinate 691 of JAGAPJ010000120.1, forward strand.
ATAATTGGCATAGAAAGTGCTTCGGTTGAGTCCCGTATTTTTGATAATATCCGAAACTGTAATATCTTTGATCTCACGGGTTTGCAATAGTTCAATAAACGCCTTTTCGATTTTGTCTTGTGAATCCCTGCGTCGCTTGTTATTTTTTACATTCATAGCTTTTTCTCCCATTAAACCAACACTTGCTGATAAATTGATGGTCGCATTTTCTTTTATTCCAACACTTGTTGCCGATTTGATGATTGTTTGATTTTTCAAGAAATATTATACTATGATTGCAATAAAAACACAAGTGTTGGTTTAATGAAGGGAGATTTCAAAATGAAAAAAAGTAGTTTTGTTGCGCTCATTATGGGAACTGTAAGTGGGGTGCTTTTCGCACTCGGTATGTGTATGGCGCTTCTGCCGGAATGGAACGCCTTCACGGAAGGCATCATTTTCGGCGCTATCGGTATCGTGCTTAGCATTATCACAGCACTTATCTGGTGCAAGATGGAAAACAAAAAACTGCCGAAGATGAGTGGTAAAAATGTATTCCGCACTATTTACGCCGTTGTTGCCGCTTTGGTGCTTGGTATAGGTATGTGTATGTGCCTTGTTTGGCAGCAAATCATTTGGGGCACTCTTGTCGGTCTGCTTGGCATCATTATGCTGATTGCATTGATCCCAATGATTAAAGGCATCAAATGAATATGCTGAAAATAGCGAAAAATCCTTATATAAGTCTTATTATTAATATTGCTTATGCAGTCGGTAATTGCACTATAGGATTTATCACGCATTCGTGGTGGTTTATTACAGTAGGCGCTTACTATACCGTACTTGCCACCACACGCTTTTCTGTTTTTAGAGTAAAGCGAAAGGCAAACGGAAACTCTGATATGGAGTTGTTTGCCAAACGAATTACAGGCATTTTGTTGCTTGTGCTATCTTTCTGCCTGACAGGTGTTAATACTTTATCTGCCATAATGGAGAAAGGCACAAAATTTCACGAAATCGTAATGATTGCGATTGCAACATACACTTTTGCGAAAATAACAGTTGCGATTATTGGATTGGTTAAATCAAAGCGACAAGCTTCACCAATCACCGCAACTTTACGAAACATATCATTTGCAGATGCTGTTGTTTCGATCTACACTTTGCAACGCTCAATGCTTGTGTCGTTTCCCGGTATGGAACCGGCTGAAATTTTATTATTCAATATTTTAACAGGAACAGCAGCTTGGATAGTTGTGCTGATCCTTGGAATCAATCTGATCGGAGGAAAACACGTAGATATGGCTAAATCAAAAATCGTAAAAGCAAACGAAAAAATCGCCGAGGCAGTAACCGGCGGTTACAAGAAAATTGAGAAAGGTGTAGTTGATGGCTACAAAAAAATCGAACGAGGTGTGGTTGGCGGTTACACCAAGATTGAAGATAAGTTTGTAGATGCTTACCTCACCAAAGACGGTGAAACCGTAGAGGAAGCGAAGGCAAGATTGAAGAAAGAAAACAAATAAGAAAGCGGCGGTAAGGACATATAATCCTTGCCGCCGTTATTTTATCATAAAGTGTGGAAAAAAGAAGATGAATATGTTATTATATATAAAGAAAAAATAGTGGGAGTTATTACTATGGCAATAGCAGCAAATGAATATGTCGTTTTAGATGTTGAAACAAATGCTTTTTAGTGGTGTAAAAATTACTACGCATTAACCAAAGATAAGAGATAAACCAACTCTTTAAAGTGCGGCAAAAAAATATAAATGCGAATTATATTAAAAGGTGATACTAATTGAAAAAGAAAATGTCGGCAGGTTCAGGATTAAGCAAACATTTTATTGAATGTAAAAGTAAAAAAGTTGGGATTGATTTTTCCGGTAATTCATCAGATGGTCAATGTTTTAGAAACGATGCATCAATCCTATTTTTCTGTGCTAATAGTTATAAAAGCGCATTTATTTGTTTAGATAAAGAATTAGACTTTAGATTTGAAAACAATAATGCCATAAAAGATATTGAGCATCTTATCTTACCTTATTATTTCAACTTCAGACATTACGTAGAATTATCTTTGAAAGCACTAATTATTGCTTTGACAAAAGAATCTCCAAAGACAACACATGATTTACAAACTTTAATGACTTGTGTTCTTGAAGATATTGATGTTCTCAAGTTTGATGAAAGTACACCTGCCATATTTTGCACTAAAGAAAATTATGATAAAACTAAAAGTGAGGTAATTAAACTCGCACAAGAGTTAAATAAAAAGATAAACGAATATCAAAAACTTGAATGTGCAGTAGAATATTACAGATATATTTTGGAAAAGGATAAAAATGATTTAAGTCTAAAACATGATAAGATAGAATTAGATTACAATCAGACGCATCTTCTGTTTTTTGAAACAAGAGATTTATTTGATAAGTTATTAATGAAACTTAGGGAAATAGAATACGTTTATCCAACACTATAAATATACCAGATAATTTTGTAAAAAACACATATAGGCAAATTTTAATATACATATTTCAGACATAACAAAAACCTCAGTAACCGCTTAGTTACTGAGGTTTTTTGGTCGAGGCGACAGGATTTGAACCTGCGGCCTCTGCGTCCCGAACGCAGCGCTCTACCAAACTGAGCCACGCCTCGATCTCTATTAAATTTTCACCACAAAATTACGATTAATTTCGTATTTGTGGGTTTTTATGTGGTCGTAGCGGTATTTTCCGCTAATTTATAAATACTGTGCCACCGATGAAGTGGCTGTTTGTAAGGGGTTTGAGCAGTTCGGCACATTTTGCCCGAACCGTTCGGTATGGTATCCCGAACGCAGCGCTCTACCAAACTGAGCCACGCCTCGACATATAATATTAAATTTTTAGTTAAATTGTGCCAACAATATCTACGCGCTGCTACTCCGCTTACTCTTGCGGTGCCCAAAGTTTATGACGGCTTGAAGCGCCTATAAACTTTGACCGCGGCGCCTTTTCACTTTCTCTTAATCTTCCACGGAAAGCGGTCAAGCTCAAAGCTACCAAACTGAGCCACGCCTCGACATATTAAGATTAGTTATCCATATTATTATATATTTTTAGTTCGCGTTTGTCAAGGAAATTCGGCAATTGACTTTTATTTTTTCGGCAAGTATAATATCTGTGTTAATACTTTAAGAAGGGGTAGGGATGTATGGCAAAACCGCTAAATAAAAATACTAAAGCTTTAATTTTCGCGGCGTTGTTTACGGCGGTAATTTGTTTTTTTTCGCAAATTATGGTGCCAACCCCCGTTTTGCCTGTCACCCTGCAGGTTTTTGGCGTTTGTCTTTGTGGTTATCTTTTGGGGGCGAAATTTTCGCTTTTATCGGTGCTGTGTTATATATTTTTAGGCGCGGTGGGGCTTCCTGTTTTTTACGGCTTTCAAGGCGGCGCACACCACCTTTTATCATTGACAGGCGGTTTTATTTTTGGCTTTTTACCCCTTTCGTTTTTCTGTGGAATTTCTAAAAAGATAAAATCAAAATTAATGAAAATTTTATTAGGCATTTTGGGCGTTTTAATTTGCCATTTTGCTGGCGTTTTACAGTTTTCGCTTGTTTCGTCAAACGGTTTTTTTGAAAGCTTTGTAATTGCATCGCTGCCATATTTATTAAAGGATATACCCCTTTGTATTTTAGCGTATTATATAGCCCAATTTATAAATAAAAAGGGGCTAAACTGAAATTGCAACAAAAAATATGAAGAATATACCAAGACATTTGCTCTTTAAGGTGGTTTAATGAATTTAAGGGAGTGATATTATGGTATATAAATATAAAAAATTTATTGCATTTTTTATGGCAGTTTTAATGTTGTTTACGTTATGTTGCTGTACTGCAAAGCCCATACAAAAGCCTGTGGATAATAATTCCGACACCACCTCGCAGGGCGAAGGTCGGACTGATACCATCACAAGCGTTCCCACACAAAATAGTTCAAACATTCCTGAAAATTCAAGTGTTATTGGTACCACCTCTACTGAAAATGGTGATACTACAATTTCCACCACAAGTCCCACAACACCAACCACAAGTGAAACGGTTAACAGCAATTCAAACCATAAAATAACCGCCACTTACGAATGGCACCCCGGTCTTCCAAATGAGGATGTTTATTATGATTTGACGGTAATGGTAGATGATAAGCTCGTTAACATAAGCAGCTATACCATAACCTCAAAGGTTAAGGGGGTTACAGGCAAGCAAAACCGTGTAACCTTGCCGTATAGCGCACGTGAAAAGGGTGAAAATGTTATTGTTACGGTTAAGCACGAATCGGGCGCAAGCTGTGATATAAGCATACCCTGCTTTAAATGGACTCAAACCTTTAACGACGACTTTAACGGCACCGAGCTTGACCGCACCAAATGGAAGGAGCATTGGTATTTAACCAACGTTGCCCCTGCTGATGCTTCAACTTATCAGGTAATTGACCGTGCAAAGCCTGCGAAGGACTGTTATACCGTAAGCGACGGCAAATTAAATATGTTAATCAAAGCCGAGCCCACCTATGACACAAGCGCAAAAATTAAATATCTTTATAGCGAATGCTGCCTTGATACAGCGGGACGATTTGAACAAACCTTTGGGCTTTTCCAAGCAAGAGTAGCCTCGGCAAAATTCAGCGGTATAAATACAGCTTTTTGGTTATTGCCAAATGGGGCATATTCAAAATTTTACACTAACTTTTTAAGCGCCGACCCACGTTATGGCTTGGCTGAAATTGATATATACGAATCCTCTGTGGCGTTTGGAAATTATAACCGCCGTACCTTTGCTATATCCGAACATTTTTATGATTATACCAATAATTATAAGGCAGGCAATAAGCGTTCGGCTTATTACAAGTTAAACGATGATATAACAAATTTTCATACCTATTCGTGTATTTGGACGGCTGACGCGCTTTATTATTATGTGAATAATAAGTTTATTAGAAGCTCGGTAGGGCTTCAAACCGAAAGTGCGGACGGACGTGAAATCACCCCTGCTTATATGATAGTTGACGTTTCGCTTTATCTTGATAATGCTTGGGTAGGCAAGCGCGACTTTAAGGCTTCCGATTTACCTATTGCAGGTTACGTTGATTGGGCGCGTGCTTATAAATTTAATTAAACGTTAAAAACGCACTTATTTGGGCGCCTTTCACAAGAAAGGTGCCTTTTTGTTGAAAAATGGTAATAAACGTCGAAGAACTGTTTGTGAAAAATACCTAATATGTAGATTTGTGTATCGTTAATCGATATTGATAATAACTAAAAATATGAAATAAACCCTGCACAAAGTGAAGATTTTACCAAGCAAACGAGCGGCGGAAATGATATGATAATAGTGCATAGCAGTTGTGTGGTAATTTGCCCTTATCGGTAAACCACAAATTTTATTTTTAAGGAGTGTATAAGTATGACATCTATTAAAAAGACATTGGCGATTATCCTAGCATTGACTGTATTGTCTGTTGCGGTAATTGTTCCGCTTAGCGCATTCACAGGCAGCACAGCAACAATGCCGACAGTCTTTACTTTGATTGAGGATTTTGACGATGGCGCAACCGGTTGGAATTCGGTTGGCAGTGGCGTAGTGTTCGCCCCAAGCGATGAACACGGTTACGGAACCTCAGGTCAAAGCCTTAAGGTAGACATTAACGGCGGTTGGCAGGGCGCGAAGCTTCAAAGCTGCGCAGTTGCTATTGAAAATGACGGTTTGGCCTTCTGGCTATATATACCTGAAGCAATGCCGTCGGGCAAAAACTTCGTTGTTAATTTAAGGGTTGGCACTACTGCCGGCGATTATGGAACCAAGTATGAGGGTGTAGTCCCCAGTGCAACGCTTACCGCAGGTGAGCATATAATCACTATCCCGTGGTCTGATTTTGTGTTAAAGTCCGGTTCATTGACACTTACATCAGGCAATCTTATTACACAAATTGAATACACCACAAATATCGGTGCGGGTCATACATATTATCTTGACCAAGTTGGTCTTTATAAAGGCCAAGGCACACAGTCAACTTTTATTCCTAGCACTGTTAAAATGCCTGACAATTATAAGGTAATAGATGACTTTAATAAAGCAAGCGCACTTAGTTGGGCTGCAACCAACAAAGCAACAATGGAACTTTCGGCTGACCGTGGTTACGGCGCAACCGGTAAATCGGCACACATTAGCTGGAATGAATCTGGTTGGTCTGGTTTCAAAACTTCCAGTAATCAAAGCATCACAATGACGGGTGACGGTCTTGCATTTTGGGTTTATAACGCAGGCGCAAAAATTACAGATTTAGTTGTTGTTCTTAATTGTGGCGGCACTAAATTTGAAAAGAAGGTTACTTTTGAAGCAGGCGAACAGGTATTTAAAATTCCGTGGGCGGAATTCACAAATACTACCGCAGGTGCTTTTGATGTTTCTAAAACTGTAAATCAAATTGAATTTACAAAATCTGTTGCATCTGCAAATTATTATGTTGATGAGCTAAGCTGCTATTCAAGTTATATAGGCAGCACACTCGATATGCCCGATAACTTCACCCTTATTGAAGACTTTAACGGTGAAAACACTCTTGCATGGGCAGGTACAAATAAAGCTGCCGACACCTTCAAAATTTCTGCTGAACGCGGTTATGGTGCAGATGGTAAATCCGCTCATGTTAGCTGGACTGAATCCGGTTGGTCGGGCTTCAAGACCGCAAGCGGTAAAAACATTGCCCTTACAGGTGACGGTCTTGCATTCTGGGCTTATAACGCAGGTGGCGAGCTTACAAGCTTTTGTGTTGTTCTTTTACAGGACGGCGTTAAGTATGAAGCAAAAATCACTCTTAAAGCAGGCGAAGCGGTTTATAAAATTCCATATACCGATTTTGTAAAGAACGGTACTGCAGTAAATACCACAAAGACTGTTTCTCAAATTGAATTTACTAAATCTGCCGGCTCGGCTGATTACTTTATCGACCAGATTGGTTGCTATTCTAACCCCAAGAAACCCGCAGTTTCTACTATTGTATTTGATACCAGCACAAAATGCTCTGCTTCCGCTGTAAGCGGCAACGGTAAGGGTAACAGCGGCGGTATGGATAGCGTTAAGTGGAAACTTTACGATATTGAAAACGACCCCCGTTTTGTTCGTGCAGGTTGGTTTGTAGCTGATGACGTTACCGCAGGTTATTTCGGTTTTGGTAATGTCACCAATATTGGTACACTTGTAGCGGCTGATGTTTCTTCTGCTTATGATTTCGGTAACCTTGTTTTCTGGATTAAGAGCGAAGTTGCTAACCGTAAGTTAAAGGTTACATTGTATGACAGTACTGCAGGTAAAACTGCGGATTACGTTGAATTCACAGTTACTGAAGCAAACAAATGGCAGCAGGTAACTATTCCTGTTAAGGATTTATTGGCAAGTGGTACAACACTTACTGAAAGACCTGAATTCCTTAAGTCTATTAACGCTGTTGCATTTACGGGTCAAGGTCTTACCGACACCTTTAAACTTGGTGAAACCTTTAAGATTGCAGGTCTTCGTATTTATGATTCGGATGTTCCCGATTACAGCGAATATGCAGATCTTGATACCGAAGCTACACAGCCTGCTGATGACGGTAGCTATGCAACCGATAGTGAGCTTATTGGTCGTGTATCATTCGAAAAGGATAGCTATTCGGGTAACTCTAACTTCGGCGAAGTTAAAAAGGTTAAGTACAGCGAATTTGCTGAAGAACTTGCAGGTATTAAAATTACCGCAGGCAGCGGTATTAAGGATGTCGGCACAGCTACCAAGGGTCTTTCGGTTTGGTTTGGTGGCGAAAAAGAAACCGCAAGCGTTGATGCTTCAACCCTTCAGGACGGTTATTTTAGTATGTGGGTACGTTCAAACCGCGCAGGTATGAGCTTCTGCTGGTTTATTATGGACGATACCGATAACGACGCTAAAACCACAATGGTACAGGTTTACACCATTAAGGAAGCAAACAAGTGGGAAGAAGTGCGCGTTCGTCTTACTGATATTGCAGGCAAGGGAATGCTTGACCTTGAATACCTTACTAAAATTCAAATTCGTACAGGTTACGGCGCATTTAACTGGAGATATCCTTATGCAGGTGAACAGTGGCTTAATACGGGCGATGTGCTTGAAGTCACAGCCGCAATGATTACCGAAGGCAAGCCTATTAATCCGTTTGAAACCAAGATGAGCTCTATTGCGCCCGACCTTGATGATAATCAGGGTGGTAATACCGGTGATGACAATAACGACGATAATAATGACAATACCGGTGATAACATAGGCGATAATAGTGGTAATGAAGGTACTACACCTGAAGGCGATGGCACTGAAAACGAAGGCACAACACCTGAAGACGACGGCACTGAAAATGAAGGCACAACACCCGAAGGGGACGGCACTGAAAATGAAGGCGCTGAAGATACCACACCTGATAACAGCGATACTGATACCAACGCTGACGATGATAAGCCGTTTAATGTTGTTCCCATTATTATCGGTATAGCAGCAGGTGTTTTAGGTCTTGCAATTTTGGTTGTTATAATCGTTTTAATTGCAAAGAAAAAGAAGGCTTAAAAAGGCATTTGCTTACATAGTTTTAAAAGGTTTGTAATGCCGCTTAAATTTTAATATAATTTTGTAAATATGCGGGTGCAGCTTCAGTATTTTTAAATAGTATTGGGTTGCGCCCAATTTACAATTTTTCGGGTATGTATTTTATGACCTTTTTTTCTAATAATAACACTTAAAAATAAAAACTATGGAATGGATTAAATGTTAAACACAAACAATTTAAGTTATTGGACGCTTCAAAAATTTCAATATATACTTACCCCAATAAGCAATATGATGTTTTTGGGGCTGGATGCCGAAAAAACCGCTTCAATTTCAACCTTAAATCACACCTTTTGTTACGTCAAAAGCGGTAGCGTGGGTGTATCGGTTGAAAATTTTGAATCGGCTGCCAGAAGTGAGAGAATCACATTGTCGGCGGGTAGCTTGGTTGAATGGAGCGGCAAGGGCTTTATAGAATTTATGGGGCTTGAAAATGACACCCGTGTGTTAATTTTCGACTTTAAAATTTTGCGACCAAGTCAGCTTGATAGGGACGAAATTTTAAATGCTATAAGCTATAATCTACCCATTTTTATGCAGGCGCTTACCATTGAAATGCCACATATACTTGAGCTTGAAATTGCCTCAACCGAGCGTAGACTGCTTGAAAGTATGTGTATTGAAGCGGCAAAACGCCCTGCGGGGTATCTTAACAAGGTACAGTTATTGCTTAGTCAGTTAGTGGTTGAAATTGTGAGAAAACACCCAATGCTCCCACGTTATATCGATGCAGTTGCAATTACAAGCTATACCGACAATGATCGTCCGCTTGCCGCTAACCGCGAGATTTTTGTGGACGATGTTGAAATTTGGTGCGGCGATCCTGAAGAAGACGGTGCGTTTATTATACGCACCATGCGGGCGGAAAATTATTTTGTTTCAAATAACGGCGATAATATTACCGACAAAATAAATTACGAGCTTGTATCACAAAATGCTTCGCATAAATATGGCAGACTTTGGACAGGGAATAAGCCGTCACTTTATAAGGTGCTTTTTTGGGCGGATAAGGGCATAAAGCCGTTTGATATTCAGCAATACGCTCAAAAGTGGATATATATTAAAACCCGTGTTAAAAGTAATGCGTCTGGTGAAGTGGGTATTGCGATTTACAGCACAAAGGGGCACCACTGGTTTGGAAGCCCAGTAATGATTGACGAGCCTGATATCTGGCAGGAAATTACCGTGCCTGTAATGTTTGTTCAATATAACCGCGAAACCTCGCCTATTGTTTCAAAGGCTATAAGGTATATACACGATAATTATTCGCAAAAAATCACCTTAAAAACCGTTGCCGATGCAATTTATACAAACCCAAATTATCTTTCAACCGTGTTTAGCCGTGAAAAAGAAATGACCTTTTCGGCTTATATACGCAGTTATAGGCTTTCGGTTGCACAAAAAATGCTTATTGAAACCGATTTATCGGCTGAAAAAATTGCAATTTCGGTTGGCTTTTATGACATTCAGCATTTTTCAAAGCTGTTCAAAAAGGAATATGGTGTTTCACCTTATGATTTCAGAAAATCAAACAAGCTTTTAAATAAGTGATTTTAAATAATTCACTTATGAAATTTATACCAAGCAATATTTATAAAAATATTATAAAATTAATTTAAAGGAAGTGTTAGTTAATGAAAAACATTGTTAAAAAGTCACTTTTAATTGTTATGGTTCTAGCCTTAATTTTATCGCTTTGCTGCTGTGGCGGAAACAATGGTGGCGAAGCTTCAAAGCCTGATAATACCAACACTAACAACAGTCAAACCACTTCAGACGACACGGATAATAATTCAAGTGTTGAGGGTACAATTTCGGGTGAAAACGGCGACACAACCATTTCTTCTACACCCGGCAAGCCCACAGTAAGTGAAAGTACAAATAAGGACCCCGCCGGTAATACACTTAAAGCAGTTTATGATTGGCACCCCGGTCTTGTCGATAAGGACGTAGCCTACACCTTAAACGTTAGTTTAAACGGTTCGGCTGTTAATGCGGGTGATCTTACAATCACCTCGGCAACTACAGGCGTGAAAATTTCAGGCACAACCATTACACTTCCTTACAGTGTTCGTTCTGCGGATAAAAATGTTGTAGTTACCATTAAACATAAGAAGGGCACTAAATGTGATGTTTCAATTCCTTGTTACAGCTATAAGCAAACATTTAATGACGATTTTGACGGCACTGAGCTTAACCGCACCAAATGGCGCGACCACGGTCCCGGTTCTTCAGTTGCTCCGTCAGACGTTGATACATACGAGGTTATCGACCGTGCAAAAGCTGCTAAAAATTCCTACGAGGTAAAAGACGGTAAGCTTTATATGCTTATTAAAAAAGAGCCCGTTTATGATACCGCTAATAAAATAAAGTATCTTTACAGCGAATGTTGCCTTGATACACAGGGTAACTTTATGCAAAAGTACGGTCTTTTTGAGGCAAGAATTGCCTGTGCTAAATTCGGCGGTATAAACACTGCATTTTGGCTTTTACCTAACGGTAGCTATTCGACACAATATACAAACTTTAAAGCTGAATCACCCGAATGGGGCCTTGCTGAAATTGATATTTTAGAAGCATCGGTTGCATTTGGTAAAAATGACAGAAAAACCTTCTGCATAACCGAGCATTATTATAACTATAAAAAGAATTTACAGCACGTTCAGGAATCTAAATATTACAAGGTAAGCGACACTATCACAAACTTCCACACCTATTCTTGCGTATGGACAAAGGATGCACTTTACTATTATCTTGACGGTGAGCTTATCCGCACCGCTGACGGTCTTTCTGATAAGGGAACAGGTGATAAGTCGGTGCAACGCGCATATATAATTATCGACAATGCGCTTTATCTTGATAATGCTTGGGTTGGTAAGCGCGACTTTACTGAAGCTGATCTTCCTATTTCAAGTGTTGTTGACTGGGTACGTGCATACAAGTTCTAAGGTTTGAGGGGTTTAACTATGGGCAGTATTTTTAATAAAAAGGAATATTCTAACAAGGGTATTCATTACACCACAGTACGTGTCGAGGCTGACGTAAGCCTTCGTACTGAATATTATTGGCATCCCGGTGTACCCGGCTTCGACCTTAAATATAATTTTGACGTTACAATGAATCACGGTGAAATAGCAGACGAAAATCTTAAAATTACCTGTAATGATAACCGTGTAACAGTTAATAAAACCGAAATTACAATTCCCGAAGAGGTGCGTAATTCTACGCCTGAAATAATTGTTAACGTTGCTTATAAAAACGGTAACGATGAACTTGATTGTAATATTGCAGTACCCCTAAAAAGTTGGGAAAATACCTTTAATGACGATTTTGAAGGTGATACACTTAATACTGACGTTTGGAAATCACACCGAAATCATCTTACTTATGACAAGCCCGAGGATGCCGATACCTACAAGGTAATTGACCGCGCACAAGTAGCGCCTAACTGCTACACGGTGTCCGACAGTATGCTTAATATGCTTATCACCGACGATGTTATTTATGACCCTATTAATAAGGAAACCTATCTTTACAGTGAATGTTGTTTAGACACCCGCGATTCTTTCTTACAAAAATATGGTTGCTTCTCGGCACGTATTTCCTGTGCAAAATTCGGTGGCTTAAACACAGCGTTTTGGCTTTTGCCACTTGGTAAGTACAGCACAAAGTACACCAACTTTAAGACTGAAGATGCTAAATGGGGTCTTGCTGAAATTGACATTCTTGAAACCTCGGCTGCGTGGGGTCAGGGTAACCGTTTTGCTATAACCGAGCATTATTACGATTACACCAACAATTACGCACATATTCAGGAAGGCGAGTATTACGAGGTAGAGGACAAAATGACCGACTTCCACGTATTTACTTGTGTTTGGTTTGAAGATTCGCTTTATTACTACGTTGACGATAAATTGCTTCGTACTACCTTCGGTCTTCGAGCTGACGGTGTCGAGGGTGAAACCATGACCGAAGCCTACATAATTGTTGACGTTTCCTGCTACCTTGACAACAGCTGGGTTGGCAAGCGTAACTTCACCAAAGCTGATTTACCCATTAAAGCTCAGGTTGACTGGGTAAAGGCTTACAAATAATTTTAAAAGAGGTGCTATAAATGAAAAAAATTTTTAAAAAAACCTTAGCAATTTTACTTGTAATGGTATTTTGCTTTACACTTGCTGCATGCGGTGGCGAACAGGGTAGTAGTCAAGGTGGAAATTCTCAGCCCACCTCAACCCCGTCGGGTAGCAACAGCGCTGTTAACAGCGATGTAAATAGCGACGTAAATAGCGATTCTAACTCTAACCAAGGCGGTAACCAAAGCGCAAACAGCGGTCCTTCAAATTCGGATATTAAAATTGAAGTAAAAAATATGAAGGGCAGAGTATTTACCTTTGCCGCACCCTCTTGGGATAATACCGTTGAAACCGATTTGGACTGGGTTAAGGACTTAGAAAAGAAATATAACTGTAAATTTAAGAACCTAAACCTTAACAACGACTATACAACCCTTTACTCTTCGATTCTTTCGGGCAACCCTATTGCCGACGTTGTTGTATTTAATAACTCTAACTTCTATCCTGCAGTTAAAAAAGGTCTTTTAATGGAAATGAAGTCCTCAAAGCTTATTAACTATCAGGATTCGGGTTGCTTTATCCCAAAAGCACAGGAAAAATTAACCACAGTTAACGGCAAGCTTTACGGCGCTATTGATACATACGCTTTCCGTCATCTTTTGGTTTACAATCGTTCAATTATTAAGGGCAACGACGACCTTTTAACCCTTTATAACAACGGTCAGCTTACTTGGGATAAGCTTTATGAAATTTTACAAAAGGTTGTAAAAGCCGGCAAGTACGGTATTTCGGGTAAACAGAACGAAGAAGGCATTATGCAAATCTTCATTCTTGCAAACGGCAGTACCTACTATAAGCGCGACGGTATTAACTTTACCTACAACCTTGAAAATCAAAACACCCGTGACGCTATTGAATTTGTTAGAAAGCTTAAAGCGGGCGGTCTGACAATGCCACTTGACGGCGGTAACTATCTTTATCCTCAAACACAGTTTGTTAAGGGTCGCGTTGCAATGATGATTGCTGACGGTTGGAACCTTGACTATTTTGCAAAGAATGCTAAGTTTGACTATGGTGTTGTTATGATTCCAAGTAAAAACAACCCCAAGAGCGGTCTTGTAGACCTTACCGAATTTGAATGCTACAGTATTCCCGCAAGTGTTAAAGCATCAAGCGACGTTGAACTTATTTTTGCCGCTTGGAAGCAGGCTGAAGAAGCAAGCAATAACGGTAAAAAATACTCACTTACCAAAAAAAGTGATGCGCTTGATACTAAGGATGCGGCTATAATTAAAAAATATGCTGACGCTATTGAAAAGGGTCAGGGTATTGTTGATTACCGTAATGCATTGACCGACTATTATGCAGACGACCTTTATAACGCTGAACGTAATTGCCTTTACGGTGCAAGTAGTGTTCAGGAATATCTTGAATCGGTTGGCGCAATTTACAAAGCAAAGGCAAAAAGCTTTAATAAGGGCTAATTTAAAAAGAAACGTGGCAGGCTTCTTGCCTGCCATATGCTTAAATGAGGTGAACGGCAATGAAAGGAATAAAAAACAAATACACCAAAATGCAGCTTCGTGAAATGAAAACGGGCTATATTTTTGTGTTGCCATTTATTATTGGCATTGTTTTCTTTCTTGCATTGCCGATTTTTGATTCTTTACGCATAAGCTTTGGCGATATTAATACCTTTAACGGCTATGATATTGTTTTTAAAGGCTTTACGCATTATTTTGACGCTTTGGAGGATGTTGATTATATTAAATATCTGTCCGAAGCACTTAAGGACACGGCAATAAACACACCGCTTATAGTGGTGGTTTCATTTGTTATTGCGATGCTATTAAAAAAGGAATTTGTGGGTCGTACAGCTTACCGCATAGTTTTCTTTTTGCCTGTAATTTTAAGCTCGGGAGTTATGGCTGACATTATGGTGGACACCTTGATTCAGTCGATTATTGACCCCACAACCGCTTCGGATATGGCAGCAGGGGTTTTGTCTGGCGGACAGGAATTTGTAACAAAGCTTTTACTTAGTTCTGACATTTCGACCGACATTTCAAGCTTTATTCTTTACGCACAGGAAAATATCTCGGTGGTATTAAGCCATTCGGGTATTCAAATTTTAATTTTCTTGGCGGCTTTACAGTCAATTTCACCCTCACTTTACGAGGCTTCGGCTATCGAGGGCGCAACCGCGTGGGAAAACTTTTGGAAAATTACCTTACCAATGGTTAGCCCGCAGCTTTTAGTTGTTGTTTTATTTACAGTTATTGACCGTTTTACCGATATGAGCACAAAAATTATGAAGTCAATTTACGATATTGGCTTTGTTGATTTACAGTTTGGCCGTTCATCTGCACAAGCGTGGCTTTACTGTGCAATAATCGGTGTTATAGTTGCAATTTTATACGCTATTTTAAAGCGCACCGTATTCACTTATGAAGAACGTTAGAAGGGTGGGTAAAAATGTTTAAATTAAAATCGCCTTCAATTAAAAAGCCAAGCAAAAAGCAACTTATAAGCTTTGGTCAGGCGTTTATTACGTATGTTTTACTTACCTGCTTGGCTTATATAATTATTTATCCTGTTTTTGCAAGGCTGATGTATTCCTTTATGACCTCAGCCGACCTTAACGACGACACAGTATTTCTATTTACCAAAAACTTTACTTTAGAAAATTGGGCAACAGCATGGCAGCTTATGAATTATGGTATTAGTTTTTTAAAAACTGCCTTTTTGGTGCTTTCATATACAGTTTTACAAACAGCCGCCGTTACCTTTATTGCTTACGGCTTGGCGCGTTTTCGCTTTCCGGGGCGCAGTCTTTTGTTTGTAATTTCAATTATTACCCTTATAATTCCGCCCCAAATTTTAAGTATTCCGCTTTACTTTCAGTTCCAAAACTTAAGTATTTTGGGTCTTAATACGGGTATGAATTTGCTTAATACACCCATACCTAATGCGCTTTTGTGTATAACAGGCTTGGGGCTAAAAAGCGGACTTTTAATATTTTTAATGCGTCAGTATTTTACAAGCTTTCCAAAAGAACTGGACGAAGCCGCCGCAATTGACGGCGCAGGTCCCTTTAAAACTTTCTTTTTGGTTGCGCTTCCAAGCGCTAGAACAATGCTTGTAACAATATTTTTATTTTCACTTGTATGGCAATGGACCGACCGCTTTTACGTTTCGGTTTTCGAACCGACAAGTAAATACCTGCAAATGATGGTAACACAGGTTTACGGTATGGTAAAGGTTGCTACTCAGGCTTCGGGCAATGTTGATGTGGTGGCGCAGTCGCTAATTAACAACTCGGCTTTGCTATTGTTTATTTTACCAATGGTAATTGTTTTCCTCTTCGGTCAGCGTTACTTTATAGAAGGCGTTGAACGTTCGGGCATTGTAGGATAATTTAAAAGAAAGGTGCTTTATTTTATGAAGAATAATATATGCCGTATAACGTCATTGATTCTGGCAATAAGTGTAAGCGCCTCTATGCTTACCGCTTGCAGTAAACAGGTTAATAAAGCGGTTGACCTTTCGGTTTATTTATCCGAAATAAGCGATGAAGATACAAACGGTGCAATTACTTATTCTAATTATATTAAAAATTATACTGCCACCACTATTGACGCTAAGGCAAAGGTAATTACTAAAGAAACCGAATGTATAATTGGCAATACACAGGTTTCACAGTTCAGCGTTATGGAGACGGGGCTTTACCGCCTTTGCGCTGAAATCAAAGGCGAAAAGGATATCCTTGCCGATTATTACGGCAGTCTTAAAATTGACGGCGAATATCCCTTTTTTGAATGTGAGCAAATTTATTTTGCAAAAAAATGGGTTAATAATAACGAATTTGACGTTAAAAACCAACCCCAACTAACGGAAGCTGAAAATTATATAAGTTTTGCTAAAAGCGAAAAAAGCTATACCGCAGGGGAATTGTATTTTTATCTTGAGGAGGGTGTGCATAGTTTAGAATTCACACCCGAAAACCAAAACGTTGAATTTTTGTCTCTTTATTTTGAAGGCTATAAAAACACCGATTTGGTAATAGGTAATCCAAAAGAAAATAACGCCGATGCGGTAATTATTCAGGCTGAAAATCCTGATAGCAGAAGCAAATCTTCAATTCTTGAACAAATAGACCGTACCTCTGCCGCAACTGTGCCTGTTTGTCTTGACAGGGCAACCTATAACACCTTGGGCGGTAATTCCTGGTCTAAACTCGGCGAAAGCGTGACTTGGAAAATGTCTGTCGAAAATGATGGTTGGTACTGTATTAATTTGCGTGTCCGTCAGGATTATTCGGTGGGTGCGGTTTCTTGCCGTCGTGTTTTGGTTGACGGGCAAGAAATAAAACAAAATATGCCCGATATTAAGGTGCCTTATTCGGCTTCGTGGCAACGCCTTACGGTTAGCGACGAAAACAACAAGCCGATATACCTTTACCTTAAAAAAGGTGAACACACCGTAACTATGGAATGTTCGCTAGGCTCTTTAAAGGACGTTGTGCCCGTAGTTAAAAATAGCGTTAACGAATGTAACCGCATTTACCGTCGAATTATTATGATAACAGGCACAAACCCTGACCTTTACCGTGACTATAACCTTGACGAAAAGCTTGAAGACATTTTTAAGGATATACAGCATCAGCGCGATATACTTAACGACGTTGCCGATTATTTATCGTCCCTTTCCGACAGTGGTGAATCTGATGCGGCAGTTTTTAGAAAGCTAGTACGTCAGTTTGACGAATTTTTGAAGGATTCGGATAATATCCAAGGTCAAATTAACACCTTAAACGCTAATATAAGCGCTATAGGCACATGGCTTTTGGAATGTACCTCACAGCCGTTGGAAATTGACTGGCTCGAGCTTTTACCCTATGGTCAGGAAGCCGAGAAAATTAACGCGAACTTTTTTAAACAGTTGTGGCACGATATTGTGCGTATTTTTAAATCCTACGTTGAAAGCTATAACGTTATAGGTGAAACCGAAACTGACAAAAACGTAGATGTTTGGGTTGTAACAGGACGTGACCAAATACAAATTATTGAAAGCCTTGCCAATAACGACTTTACAAAGCAAACTAACATAGGTGTACGACTTAAGCTTGTTTCGGGCGATTCTATAATGGCGGCAACGGTAGCGGATATCGGTCCCGACGTTACGTTATTTAACGGTGCGCCCAACGTTATAAGCTATGCCGTAAGAAGTGCAACGGTTGATTTATCTAAGCTTGACGGCTTTGACGAGGTTATTAAGGACTTTTACCCCTCGGCTTTAGAACCGTATTATTTACAGGGTGGGGTATACGCCTTACCCGAAAGCCAAAGCTTCCCAATGCTGTTTTACCGCAAGGATATTTTAAAGGAGCTTGAATTAGAGGTTCCGACTACTTGGGACGAGGTTTATGACTGTATAACAACACTTCAAAAAAATAATATGACCTTTGGTTGCCCAACCTATGATGTGTTTTTATATCAAAACGGTGGCGCATATTATAACCAAAAGCGTACGGTTTCACTTTTGAATTCGGAAGAAAGTGTAAAAGCCTTTAAAACCTGGACGAAATTTTATACTAACTTTAATTTACCCTTAAGCTATAACTTTATTAACCGTTTTAGAAGCGGTGAAATGCCCGTAGCAATTGCCGACTATAACAGCTATAACAGCTTGGTTGTATTTGCACCCGAAATTAGCGGCAATTGGGGTATGACAACCGTTCCGGGTACTGTTAAAGCCGACGGCAGTGTTGACCATTCGGTAAGCACATCGGGCACAGGGGCAATGATTTTTTCAAAAAGCGGCGATATTGATTCATCTTGGCGCTTTTTGAAATGGTGGGTAAGCGGTAAAACCCAAACCGACTACGCAACAAAGCTTGAAACAAAGCTTGGCGCTTCGGCGCGTGTAATGGTGTCTTCCAAAACCGCGTTTGAAAACCTTAATTGGACAAGTGAACAGTCTGCCGCTATTAAAGAGCAATGGAAATGGACTGTCGGCACACCCGAGGTTCCGGGTGGTTACCTTATGACCCGCCACATTAACAACATTTTCCGCAAGGTTGTTTACCAAGGTGATGACCTGCGTGAAACGGTTGGCGAATATAAAAATATTGTAGATAAAGAGCTTACCTTAAAGCGCGAAGAATACGGACTGAAATGAGGTGAAGATGAATGCAAGCACAAAAAAATAAAGTTTCGGTATTAAAGCAAATGAAAAAGAAAAAGCATTGCTATTTGTTTTTGGCGCCCTTTTTTATCTTATTTTTGCTTTTTACCGTTGTGCCCGTTTTAATGGCAATGGGGCTTTCATTCACTTCCTTCAATGTTTTTGAAGCACCTAAATTTGTTGGGCTTAAAAATTATGTTCAGTTGTTCTTTTATGACGACCTTTTTATAAAATCCTTTTCAAACACTCTTACAATTGCAATTTTTGTAGGCCCTTTAGGCTATTTGCTATCTCTTGTGGTGGCATGGTCTATTAATGAACTAGCCCCTGCACTTCGTACCGTTTTGGTGGTGCTTTTCTATGCACCTTCAATTTCGGGTAACGCCTATATGATTTGGACGCTTATGTTCAACGGTGACGCTTACGGTCTTTTAAACGCTTGGGGCAAAAAGTTTGGTTTAATTAACGAGCCTATACAATGGCTTACCGACACAAAATATATGATGATTTGCGTAATCGTTGTAAGCCTTTGGATGAGTCTTGGTACAGGCTTCCTGTCCTTTGTTGCGGCGCTTCAGGGTATAGACCGCAGTCTTTACGAATCGGCCGCAATTGACGGTGTACATAATCGTTGGCAGGAATTATGGTTTGTAACCCTTCCTTCAATGAAGCCTCAGTTACTTTTCGGTGCGGTGCTTGCAATTACGGGCGCTTTTTCTGTTGGCGAGGTTTGTACAAATTTGTGCGGTAATCCCAGTACCGACTATGCCGTTCACACCCTTTTAAATCATATGCAGGACTATGGTAACACCCGTTATGAAATGGGCTATGCCTGTGCAATTTCCACCTTTTTGTTTGTGCTTATGATGGGTGCTAATCAGCTTGTCAACAAGCTTTTAAGAAGGGTGGGCAGCTGATATGAAGGTAATGAAGGGACTGGCTAATCAGTCACGGTATGCACGTTCAAATTTTGGCGGTATTGTAAATCTTTTGTGGCTTTTGCTTTTTGCTTCGGCAATGGCACTTCCTATGGTGTTTACGGTAAGTAATGCCTTTAAGCCGCTTGAAGAGCTGTTTGTTTTTCCGCCTAATTTAATTGTTAAAAACCCAACCTTAAATAACTTTGCGGGTATTTCAAGCGTATTGCGTGAATCTTGGGTGCCTGTTGGCCGTAACATTATAAATTCGGTTACCATTACCGCCTTTGGCGTTTTGGGTCAGGTTATATTTGCTTCTTTGGCGGCTTACGTCCTTGCTAAAGAGGTTTTCCCAGGCTCGAAATTGCTTAACAAGGTAATTGTTTTGTCACTTATGTTTAACGGTACGGTTACCTCCATACCCACCTATATAATTATGGCTAACTTAAAAATCGTTAACAGCCATTTGGCACTAATTTTGCCCGCCTGCGCTTCATCCTTGGGGCTTTTCCTTATGAAGCAGTTTATGGAACAAATGGTGCATACCACCATTTTGGAAGCGGCAAGGGTAGACGGTGCAAGTGAATTGCGCATTTTCTTTCAAATTGTAATGCCAATGTGCAAACCCGCTTGGCTTACGCTTATAATTCTTTCTTTCCAAAGCCTTTGGGGCAATACGGGCGGGCTTTATATTTACGATGATGAATTAAAAACCCTGCCTTATGCCCTTCAAAACATTATGTCGGGCGGTACTATTGCCCGAAGCGGTGTATCTTCGGCGGTTGCATTACTGCTTATAATTCCACCCCTTGTAACCTTTATTTTGTCGCAGTCAAATATTTTGGAAACTATGGGAAGCTCCGGTATAAAGGAATGATAATATGAAAACAAAAAAGCTGTTAAATTTCATATTGGCGTTAATTACGGTTATATCATTGCTGGCACTACCGGTATGCGCTGTTGAGGAATTAGACGGGGATTCAAGTTCGTATATTTACGACTATTGGGGTAATACCGTTTCAACTCCCGTACCATATGAAACCGAAATTAACGTTTGCATTGAGAATTTGGGTAATTCCACACCAAGTATTACTGATATGGCGTCTGACAGCAATAATAATATTTATATTGCCGATAGCGCCAATAACTGTATATGGCAATTAAACGAGAAATTAGAATTAATAACAAGCTTTGAAAATTACATTATAAGCGGTCAGCAAAAGCCCTTTAACGCCTGTGAGGGCTGCTGGGCGGCTGACGGTAAGCTTTACGTTGCAAATACTGCCGACGCCAACATAGTTGTGCTTGATATTAACACAAAAGAAACACTGCAAATTGTAAACGCCCCGTCTAATGAGGAATGGAGCAGTACGGTTGACTTTGTACCCATACGCCTTTCAACCGACAAGGGCGGAAGAATTTACTGTGTGTCACGAAATCAAACACAGGGCATTGTGCAGTTTTCAAAGGAAGGCAGGTTTATCGGCTTTTTAGGCGCGTTGGACGTTGACCCAAGCGCGTGGGATATTTTTATCCGTACCTTTGGTACTAAAAAAATGAAGAACGAAAGTCTTCAAATGATACCTACCGAATTTACAAACCTTTACTGTAACAGTGAGGGCATGGTTTACGCTATAACCGAAACGGTAAGTGATGTCGAAATAAAAGGTGCGGCAACAGGGAGAAATGCAAAGGATGCCCCAGTACGTCTTTTAAACCCGCTTGGTAACAACATTTTAAAGAACAATGGCTATTTCCCCTTAGTTGGCGATATTGACTTTAAGCTTTCGGGCGAAAATTCTGGCGCTTCGCGTTTCATTGACGTAGCCATTGGCGAAAACGGTATTTGCAGTCTTTTAGACCGTAAGCGCGGTAAGGTGTTTACCTATAGCGCCGATGGCGATTTGCTATACATTTTCGGTGGCTTGGGCGCAGGTATCGGCAGCTTTGAGCAACCCGTTTCGATGGTTTATATCGGTAATAAGCTTGCCGTTTTAGACCAAGCGTCAAAGGAAATTACTCTTTTTAAAACCACCGCCTTTACCGAACAGGTTTTAGGCGCTTATAAAGCGCACGAAGAAGGCGATTTTGAAAAGGAAGAAGCCTGCTGGAAGGCATTAAACCAAAAGTTTTCGGGTTATGACCCTGCAATTTTGGGTATAGGCAAGGCGCTTTATAACCGTGGCGAATATAAAGCCTCGCTTGAATATTTTAAGCTTACAAACAATAAGTCATACTATTCAAAGGCTTATAAAAACCTGCAGGCAAAATTTGCTGAAAAATACCTTGTTGGTGTTGTAATCGGTGCAGTTTTGGCGGTTGTTGGCTTATTTTTCGGGCTTAAGCATTTAATTCGTTACGTTAAAACCGCAAATAATACGGTTTGCAAAACCTTGGCTTTTGGCATCTATACAATGACCCACCCATTTGACGGCTTTTGGGACTTAAAGTGGGAAAATAAGGGCAGTGTAAAGGGCGCAACCTTCTTACTTGTGTCGGCGTTTATTATAAGGATAATTTCCGAACGGTTGACACCTTATTTATTTTCGTCAAAAAATCTTTCCCAAACAAATACACTTATAAGCACCTGTTCGTTACTTATTTTCTTTATTTTGTGGATAGTTGCAAGCTGGTGTTTAACAACACTTTTTGACGGCAAGGGCAGCATGAAGGACATTTACGTTTATTCCTGCTATGCCTTAACCCCTTACGTGTTGTTTACCTTGCCTATTTTGGCAATGGGGCATTTTCTAACACTTGAAATGTCAGCACTTTATTCAAGCCTTCACTTAATTATAATTGTTTACTGTCTGTTTTTACTTGTAGCAGGTACAATTTCAGTTCATCAGTTTACACTTGGTCGCACGGTATTAATGCTTGTGGCAAGTGTTTTGGGTATAGTGCTTATGATGTTTTTAATAATACTTTGTTCGGGTCTTATTCAAAACATTGTTGACTTTATTACGCAAATTATAAAGGAAATCACCTTAAGGTATTCATAATTTCAGCAAAGGAGGAAGGGTAAAATGAAAAAGTTTAAAAAACAACTTGTTTCATTAATAAGCATTATTGCGGTAATTGCTTTATTTGCTTTGTTATTTGCAACCAAAAGCTCATCACGAAGCGCTTTGGGCTCTAGTTCCACCTTTGTCTTGCCCGTGCCTGACGGTATTGAAATTACGGGCGACCTCGTTTCAGAGGAAGTAATGGTTTCCTCTAAAAACGGGCGTTCAATGTATGTGTCTCACGGCGGTGTTATTACCGTTAGGGATGCGCTTAATGACAACGTATTATGGCAAAACGTGGCTTCAAACGACCATATTTTAGTTTATAACGACATTGAAGCGTCGAATTCGCCCATAAGCATTACCTACCGCCGTGGCGGTGAAACCGATACCGAGCTTTATTCAAATCTTGACGCGGTGGCAAGCGACCAATACACCGTTGCCTTTAGCGAAGATATGGAACGTATTGAGGTTACTTATCTTTTGGGTGAAGCAGGTGACGGCGGTTTACTTCCTAAAGCTATTACAAAGGACTATATGGAAAATAAAATTTTTAAAAATCTTTCGCAGGACGAAATTGATTTTTTGAAAGAAAGATATATTTTCTATAAAGCTGGTACTGCCGAAACCATTTTTATGGAAGAAATATCCGGCATGAAAACCGAGGATATTTATTATCTTGAATTCCCAGGATCGTTTGTTATTCAAAGCAAAATAATTTCTTATTTATCTACGGGCGGCTTTAATGAAGAGGATTATAAAAAGCAATGCGAAATTACAGGTGAAAAAGCTGAAATTTATAACGAAAACTTTATGCTTACCGTTGAGTATTGGCTTGATGATAGCGGCGACGTTATGGTTAACATCCCTGGGGACAGCATTCATTATTATTCTGAACATCCACTAACAAAAATCACCCTTAATGGTGCGTTTACCTATGCCGAAAATACACAAAACGGCAAATATTTGCTTCCTGCAGGCAGCGGTGCTTTACAAAGCTTTTCCGACGGAGATGAAAGAAATAATAATTACACCTATTACGGTACAGATTATTTAAATTCGGTGTCTAATGCAAAGGAAACCGAATTCCCGCTTCCCATATACGCCACTATCCGTGAAAACGGTAATTCGGTTTTAGGCATTATTGAAAGCGGTGCCGAGGTCGCAATTTTAAATGAACGCTTTACTGAGGGTGCAAGTCAGCTTAATTTAAGCCTAAAATTACTTGAATACGGCGACGCTTCGGTAACAGCACAGCAAACCTCTACCGTATACTGCACAAGTCAGTTTAAGGGTGACTTTACTGTACGCTATAAAATAATTGAAGAAAAAACCGATGCAATTTTACTTGCTGGCGTTTACCGTGATTTATTGCTTGCACAAAACAAGTTGCCCGAAAAGGTTAAGGATACAAGCCCCGCTTTAGTTGAGATTGTCGGCAATGTGCCATATTCATATCAATGGCTTGGCTTATTTAAGGTTAATAAGCAAATTGTTTTGTCTGACTGGCAACAAGCAAACGAAATTATTAATGCCTTTAATAAGCAAGAATTAACCCCTGCGGTTAAGCTTTCGGGCTTTAATAAAAACGGTCTTTACCGCCAAAACCCAGGCAAATATAGCTTTTTTGGCAGTAAGGGCGAGCGTAATTCTTTATTTGAAGCACTTAATAAAAAAGGTATAAGCGCATATCTTGACGTTAGCTTGGCTTATAATTACGGCACGTCGCTTTTGGGATACAACCCAAGTAAACACAGCGCACGTGCGCCCGGTAACGACAACGGCGAAAGGTTTGTTACCGCAAAATCAACAGGTGAAGCAAATCAAAAAGCATTAATTTTAAATATTGCATCCTCAAAAATGTTTGAAGGCTATGTTAATAAATATAACAAAAAGCTTTATAATACCTTGGGTGTAAGTCTAGGTGATGCTACTAACAGTCTTAATACCGATTATTCCGAAAAAACACCGCGCAACCGCGCCGATACCTTAAAAGATTTACAAAAAGCAAGTGGTATTTTAAGTAAAGACCGCAAGGTTTTAGTTAAAAACCCAATAGCATCCTTGCTTTCGGATATATCGCTTTGCGAGGATTTAACCCTTACGGGTCTTGCACAGTATTCCTTTAGTGAATACGTGCCCTTCGTACAGGCGGTGCTTCACGGTCACGTTAACTATACCTCTGACCCGCTTAACGCTTATAATGATTATAATAAAGCATTTTTAGAAGCGGTTTCGCTTGGTGCGGTGCCTAAATACACCGTTTGCTATAATTTCGACCGTGACGTTATGTCCACCGAATATGACTTTTTATACTTTACCGACTGGAAAAACTGGGGCGATATTATTTTGACCGATACTGCCCGTGCGGTAAAGCTTTACGAAAAAATTGGTAATGCACAAATTATAGCTTACCAAAATAATAACGGTGTAACAGTAACCGAATATTCAAACGGCGTTAAGGTTTACGTTAATATGAACGACAGCGACGCAGTTTTAAATGAAGTTACGGTTAAAGCAAATGATTTTCTTGTTAATTAGTTTTTAGGGGTGAATTTATGTATTTTAATTTGTTTTTGCGACCCGCAAGGGGCGAGGTCAAAATGCAAATGTACGAGCTTCAGCGCAAGGTTGGTCATGACCTTGGGTTTAAGTCTACAATATTTATAGGGCTTGACTTTTTGCGCGACAAAGAAATGGTTGAACGTCTAAAAACCGACCGCGATAATTATGGTGACGAAATTGCAGTTTGGCTTACCTCCGACAGTAAGGCGGGCGGTGGGCAGGTTTGGCTTATACGCCGAGAAGATAAAAAGCGTGTGGTTAAAAACTCAATTGACGCTTATATCGAAGCTTTTGGCCATGCACCCAAATCGGTTGGTAACTACGTTATGGACGCCGATTTAATTGAAATTGTTAAGGAATACTGTCCCGAGGTTGAAGCATGTGTTGCAGGCTGCTTTGAGGAGGGCGTAAAGGTTTTCCACGGTTGCAATAATTCTTGGTATCTGTTTTCCGAAGGTATGCCTTGGGGACCGTGGTATCCGTCAAAAACACATTCTGCCCGCCCCGCAAAGAATTATGACGACTGGGCAGGTGTGGTAGCGGTACCCCATTTAAGCCGAGACCTTGTACTCGGGTTTGAAAACCGCAACGACTTTTTTGCAAGTCACCCTGCAAACATTCAGCGTGGTCTTGCAAATGAGGGTTATAGCCACGAATATGACTATAACCTTTGCGACCAATACCGTATGCAAAAGGATTTTAACGACGGTATGTCCTATTACCAAATGCACGTTTCACCAGGTTGGTTAAGCCGTAATTTTAATATAATTGACCCCGACAAAATTACCCAAACCCTTTATATTGAAACCCTTCAGTATATTGCTGAACTTCGTGATAATGGCGAGGTTGAGGTGCTTACCTTTAACGAATTTGCAAAGGAATATAAAAAGCAGGTAGAAATCGGCAAGCCCACTGTTGCCTTTGCTAAGGATATACTTATGGGGTCAGGCAAGCAGTATTATTGGATTTGTAATCCAGGCCACCGTTTGCTTGTAGATACCTTCCAGGGTGGCTCTATCGGTGATTTGCGCCCTTATGCAGGTGAATATGCTGCTGTAACAGGTCCTGATGCTAAAAATGGCAGATATCTTTATAATACCTACCCCTATATAATTCAGTCACAGTACCGCACAGGCTACAAAACCCATTCGACCGACGGTACTCGCACAACCCTAATTATGTCGCACGGCGGTGAAAGCCTTGATATGTGTGACTATAATACAACGGTTGAAGCTATAAATAACAACGGCAATATCCAACAGCTTGTATTAAAGCCTGTCGAGGTTAAATTTAGCGATGGATTTACCGCAAAAATTCAAACCGTTTATGATTTTTTGAACGACGGCAATATTCTTATTACCCGCCGTGTGCTTTCAAAGAGTGACGCTTTGGGCGAGCTTTTGCTTCAGGAATACGTTAAGGCTAGCTATGGCTTTATTGAATACCCCGAGGATATGAAGGATATTACCCTATATTGCGATGGCGAAAAGGTTATTGATTATACCTACCGCAATACCCAATATAAAAAGGAAGGCGGTAAAGAAGTTTCGGCGCTTATACCCGAAATTTCAACCGAGGTTGTATTACGCCCCGAAACAGTGGCAAGTGTTGTAACGGTAAGGGAAGGCAATTTGTTCTCGCCTTATTTCACTCTTACTGCCGAACATATAGTAAACGAAGATGTAAAGGAGATTAAAACATGGCTGCAAATAAAGAAACTACAGGTGTAATTTATAAATGTCCGCTTTGTTTTAATAATTATATCGACGTTCCCGTTGACACCTTTGAAGACGGTAAGTACCATTGTGTAAAATGCGGTTTCGTGGGCACGAAGGAAGAATTGCTTCAAAAATATGCCGAAATTCGCGATCGATATAAGCTACGCAATACACGTATTACCTTAGAAGAACAAAGAAAATTTTAAACAAAAAACTGTGTGGAAATTTTTCCACACAGTTTTTTATATAGCGTATATTCCTGATTTTAAAAGTACAAAACGGTATTTGCCTGATTCGATATATTGGTTTACGGGTTCCAAAAATTCTTCAATTTCCTTTACGGCATAGCTGTCAAGGTTTACACCTACAAGTTTTTGCGACTGGGCGTTACAAATAATTGCGGTATCGTCCTTAAGGTAAAGGCTTTTTGGCTTATCAAAGGGTGAATGGTTACCGCCAATTCTTAGTTCCTCACGCATATTGAAAAGGTTATAGCGAAGCAAAACGTTACAGTCACTATAAGCCGCCCAAAGCGCGTTTTTGTAAACTATAATATCACTTGCAATACAACCGCGGTAGGTAAGGCTGCCCTGCCAAATGGGTGAAGCATCGGCATCTAAAAGCATAGCCTCGCCATCGGTTTTTAAAATAAATACCTTAGAATTTGGCAAAACAATAGCGCGGGTTAAAATGTAATTGTTGCAATAATTTATTACCGCTTTATAGTTATGACCGTATTTCGTAACTAAATAAACGTTTTTCGCCACGTCCGAAAAACGCCCTGTATCAAAGCTTAGCATTTTATAACCAATTACAATTTTGTCGTCCAATGTGTCCTTATGGTAGGAAAACAAAATACCGTTTTGGGTGGGTAAAAGGTCAAAAACGGTTCCTTCAAAAATTTGTCTCATTAATTTATCTTCCGTTTCGTATTTTTTGTGCGGCTAAAAGCACACCTGCTTTAGCGCTGTGGAAATTAATACCGCCCTGCATCCAAGCGGCGTAAGGCTCGCGTAATGGGCCGTCGGCTGAAAGCTCAATCGAAGCGCCAAGGGTAAATGCGCCTGCCGCCATAATAACGGGGTCGTCATAACCGGGCATTTCCCAAGGCTCAGGCACGACGAATGCGTCAACAGGCGCACCGCTTTGCATACCCTGACAAAATGCCACAAGCCCGTCGGCTGTGCCAAGTGTTACGCACTGAACAATGTCGCCGCGAGGTTCAAAAGGCTCGGGTGATACGGCATAGCCCATTGCTTTGAATAGTGCCGAAGCATAAACAGCGGTCTTTACTGCTTCGCCTACAACGTGAGGCGCTTGGAAAAGGCCTAAATATAGTTCACGGCTCATACCAAGGGTTGCACCAACCTCCTTGCCAACACCTGGGCATGTAAGGCGGTCAGCGCATTTGTTCACAAGATCACGCCTGCCTGCGATATAACCGCCTGTGCGGGCAATACCGCCGCCTGGGTTTTTAATAAGCGAGCCTGCCATAAGGTCGGCACCAACGTTACAGGGCTCAAGCTTTTCTACAAATTCGCCATAGCAATTGTCAACCATTATAATTGTGTTAGGCGATACCTCTTTAACCGCATCACAAAGCCTTTTAATATCGTCAATAACCAGGGTGGGACGGGTGGAATAACCGCGCGAACGCTGAATATAAGCCATTTTATAATTGTCTTTTGCAAGACGGTTTTTAATTTCTTCAATATCGGGCGTACCGTCTTCACGTAAAGCAACCTCGTTATATTCTACCCCAAAGTCGCTTAATGAACCATCGTTCTTTTTATCAATACCAAAAACACCTGTAATGGTGTCATAAGGTCTGCCTGTAAGCACTAAAACCTTGTCGTTTGGACGCAAAACACCAAACAAGGCAACGGTTAAGGTGTGTGTGCCCGAAACAAAGTTGTGGCGCATAATTGCATCCTCGGCGCCCATACAGTCGGCCATAACACGCTCTAAAATTTCACGGCCACGGTCATCGTAACCATAGCCTGTCGACCCTGCCATTGTGGCTTCGCTAACACCGTTTTCAATAAAAGCCTTAAGCACTTTTAACTGATTATATTCAGTAATATCGTCAATTTCTAAAAAGCGTTCCTCAAGACTTTTTAAAATTTCTTTATCTAAATTTAAAAGCGCGTCATCAATATTAAAAAAGTTTTTAATATTCATTTGTTTTTCACCCAATATCCTGCATTATATAGTTTTATAAAGCCGTTTTTAAGGTAAAACGGCAAAACACTGTCACGGCAACAGGCATAAAAGTCTTTGCCGTAATTTTTTTGTAAAATTCCGGTAATGGCAATACTTCCGTACCCTTTTTCGTGGCTGGCAAGCCCGTTTATTATAGCATTATTACCTGAATTGAAGGTAATAACAGCGCATTTTTCTTTTATGGCAAATGCCTTTGCAAAGCCAAGATTTTTTCTTCGGCAGTAATCTACCGCAAAGTGTGGGTAATCGGGCAAGGAAAGCCCGTCCACATCCAAAAGGGTATATAATTCGTCACTTCTAAGTTCGTCACACGGGGTAATTCCCTCAATATCTGCCTTTCGATAAACAACGTTTATGTTTTCATCTGGTGTACGGTTAATTGCCTTTAGTGTGTCAATATCGCTAAAAACACAGGCGGGGGACAGTACGTCAACAAATTCTAAAAGCTCTAAAATATCAGCATTATTGTTGTGTATTATCATATTGCCGTCGGTCATAGCAATAATGCACTTATCATTATCCTGCGCCCAAAACATAACAGATGGGTCGTTTTTATAGCTGTCATAAAGGCAGTTAATTTTAACTATTTCGGCTGAAACGGTTGACAAAGCGGGAAGTTTATTAATAAGACTTATCATTTTATTTCGCCGCTTAAAATACCGTTTAGCATATATTTTGTAAGTTTTATCATATTTTCCATATCGTTCACATTAGCCACACACGAGGGTGAATGAATATAACGGCAGGGAAGCGAAATTGCAAGTGTGCGAACACCCTCACGACTGAGGTGTATAGCGCCCGAATTGTTACCGCCCGCAACCGCACGCTTTGGCTGAACGGAAAGACCGCTGTTAAGTGCAGTGTTATAAAGTGCGCGGTCATAAGCGGTGGCACGGTCCATAAAGGAAACGACGGGGCCTTCCCCTAAATTGCAAACCGATTTTTCATCGCTAACACCTGCAATATCAGCAGCGGTGGTGGCTTCTAAAATAAGGGCAAAATCGGGGTCGACTGCAAAGGCTGCGACCTTTGCACCACGGGTGCCGATTTCCTCCTGTGTGGAAAAAACAGCATAATAGTCATATTCGGCTTTTTCTTTTAAAAGTTTAATAAGCACTGCACAGCCAATACGGTCATCAATGGCTTTTGCTTTAATGTTTTCGCCCATAACAGTAAAATCACTTTGAATAACGGCAGTGTCGCCAAGTCTTATAAGTGATAATGCCTCCTCTTTTGAGGTTGCGCCAATATCAATATAAAGTGCATCAACCTTTTGCGGTTTCTTTTGTTCATCCTTTGATAAAAGGTGTACAGGCTTACTGCTTATAACACCTAAAATGTCATTGATTTCAACCGTTTTAAATGCTAAAACCGAAGCGTCCATACCGCCAACTGTGTCAAATTTTAAAAATCCGTCAGACGTAACGGCGGTTATAATAAGCCCAACCTCGTCCATGTGGGCATCAAGCATAAGGCGTTTACTACTTTGTTTTTTGCCCTTTTTAAAGCAAATAATATTGCCAAGGTTATCAACCTTATATTCGCAAAAGCCCTTAATTTCTTCTATTATAAAATTACGAACATTATCTTCACTGCCTGAGGTGCCATCCAAAAGGCAAAGCTTTTTAAGAAGTTCAAGCATTAAGGACACCTCCTGCCATAATATAAGCGTAGAGTAAATCACAAACGCTTTCTAAATCATTAAGTGATAATATTTCAGTTTCACTATGCATATTGCGAAGCGGAATAGAAAGCGTGCAGGTTTTAACACCCTCACGGTTAATACTTATCATGTCGGCATTAGTGCCTGTACGACTGCCCATAACCTCTAACTGATAGGGTATGTCGTTTTCTTTGGCAACTGCAATTAATTTATTTGAAACCTCTTTTGAAAGGGCAGGGGAAATGCCAATCATACCGCCTTTTGAAAGGGTGCCACATTCTTCGTTTGAAATGCCAATACCGTCACCAAAACTAACGTCTAAAGCAATGGCTTCACTAGGGTTTACGCGGAAAGCGGCGGTACGTACCCCTCGCATACCTAATTCCTCACTGTCGCTTAAAACAAAGGCAACGTTTATTGGAAGCTTTTTGCCGTGAAGCTTTTCGGCTAACATTAAAAGGCAGGCAACGGCGGCGCGGTCATCAAAGCTGCGGCCATAAACCAAATCGTTTTGAAGCTCACCGCATTTGCCCGAAAAGGTGACAAAATCGCCAAGAGCAATAAGCTCCTTAGCCTTTTTACCAAGTGAGGTGTCAAGCTTAATGTTAGCAATATCTTCAAAGCTTTCCTCGCCTTTTGAAAGGTGAGGCGGTGTTGCACAAAATACAGCGGGAAGCTTTTCTTTGCCGTGCACTAAAACCTCACGGGAGGGCAAAGTGCGTATATCAATACCGCCCGCATTTGAAACAGTTAAAAAGCCGTTATTGTCAATATCGGTTACAACCATTGCAATTTGGTCAATGTGTGCATCCAGCATAAGTGTGTAATCGCTTTTGCCGTCTAAAAAACCAATAACAGTTAAATTGTCCATTTTTTCAGCTTCGGTATAGCGTGATAAAATACCATACGCAAAGTCAGAAGCGGCAGTAATATTACCCACCGCATCAAGACTTGATAGCTTAAAAAGTAAATCCTTAATATTCATTATAGTTTGTTTACCAATTCTTTAAAATGATTTCCTCTTGCAACAAAATTGGGGTAAGCATCAAAGCTTGCGCTTGCAGGGGAAAGGGTTACAATGTCGCCCGATTTGGCAATTTCGTTTGCCTTTAAAACTGCGGCTGTAATGCTTTCGCATCTTATAATTTCGGGTGTGCCGTTATAATTTTTGTCGTTTCTTACAGCGGCTTCAATTTTGTTTGCAGTTGCGCCGCAAAGGTAAAGCCTTTCAACCTTTTCTAAAATATAAGGTACAAGCGGCTCGTAAGGAATGTGCTTGTCATAACCGCCTGCAATAAGGTGCACCTTTTGGTTAAAGGCTCGAAGTCCGGCAATTGTACGTGTGGGGCTGGAAGCGATAGAGTCGTTATAATATTTAACCCCATTAACCTCACGTACAAATTCAATACGGTGTTCAACACCCATAAATTCCTTTGCAACCTTTTTAATTGAATCCATACCTACAAAGCCCCAAACGGCAGCAATAGCGGCAAGGTAATTTTCAACGTTATGGTCGCCCAAAATTGCAATATCGTCACGGTGCATAATGGGTGCGTCAATACCGCGGTAGGTCATATGAATAGTGCCGTCAGCTTCTAGCCAAGCGCCGTTTTTAAGGGGCTCGGTCATAGAAAACGATAACGACTGTCCGCGCGCGTACTTTTTAAAGTCGTTAGTAATTTCGTTGTCGCGGTTTAAAACTGTGCGTGAAAAAGCGTTTTGGTGAAGAATAATGTTCTTTTTAGCGTCAATATATTCTTCCATATCCTTGTGAACGTCCAAATGGTTGGGGGCAAGGTTGGTGACAACCGCCACGTCGGGACTTTTACGCATAGAAATAAGCTGGAAGGATGAAAGCTCAACCACGACAAAGTCGTCGGCTGTTATGTTTTCAATTTCGGGAAGTAAGGGCTTGCCGATATTACCGCCAACAAAAACCTTTTTGCCCTCGGCCTCAAGCATTTTTGCAATAAGGGTGGTGGTTGTGGTCTTACCGTCCGATCCTGTTATAGCAAACAAGGTTGCGGGACACAGGTCAAAAAATACTTCCATTTCGCTTGTTACGGCAATGCCTTTTTTGCGTGCAGCTTCGAGTTCAGGCAAATTAAAGCTCATACCGGGGGTACGGAAGATAATATCAACCTCTAAATCGTTAAGATAACCCTCTCCCAAGCATAATTCAGCACCTGCTGCTTCAAGTGTGTCTGCAATTTCGCCAATCATTTCACGGCTTCTGCGGTCACAAGCATAAACCTTTGCACCTTTTTTAAGAAAATCTAAAATTAAGGGGGTGTTGCTGACACCGATACCGCACATAGCGATTTTTTTCCCCTTTATTTGTTTGAAAAACTGTTTGCAATCCATAAGACTACCTCCATTTTGACATACTTATTCACATCAATAACCAACCAACGATGTTGAGGAAATGGCTCACCACACTTTTTTAAAACACGAACCATCTTTTTTAATTCTTCCATCAGGCCTTTTTTATTATGTAAACGCCCCGCTGTATCCAATAAAACCCAACGACAGTCACGATG
>JAGAPJ010000121.1 GCA_017623315.1 Clostridia bacterium
ACCGGTTATGAGCCGGTTGCTCTAACCAACTGAGCTAATGCTCCAAATAAGCAAAAGTTATTATAACATAAATTCCCGTTTTGTCAATACCGAATTTTAAATTTTGTTAATAAAATTGTTTGTCTTGAACGCTATATTATATTATATATATTAAAAAGTTAAAAAAAGGTTACAATATATCCCAAAAAGTTGACATTTGAGGGTGCGATTTGGTAAAATGAGTTAATATTATGGGGTAGTGTTGATTATCCGTTTTATGTTTTAAAGCAAAGGGTGAATGTAAATGGTAAGAAGTATGACAGGCTTTGGCAGAGCCAAAAATCAAATAGGCGGCTTTGATGTTACGGTTGAAATTAAATCAGTAAACCACCGTTATTTTGAATTTTCCTGCCGTATGCCGCGTGCATATAACTTTTTGGAAGAAAAGATAAAATCATATTTAAACCAAAAAATCTCACGCGGTAAGGTTGAAGTTTCAATTTTGGTTGATGACCTTAACCAAAATTCTACTGTGGTGGAAATTAACCGCGAATATGCTGACGCATATATCAAGGCTTTAAATGATTTGTCAAAACAATATAAACTAAAAAACGATGTTAAGGTTTCAACCCTTGCAAATAATACCGAAATGTTTAAAATTCGCCGTCAGCAAATTGAGGATGATGTAATCGAAGCAGCAATAATGCCCGTTTTGGAAGAAGCGTGTGAAAACTTTATTGCAATGCGCAGTGTTGAAGGTGAACGTCTCTTAAAGGATGTTGTTTCCCGTACTGATTATATTCTTTCAAGGGTTGAATTTATAGAAGCCCGTTCACCTATAACGGTTGCCGCTTATCAAGAAAAAATCACTAATAAGATTAAAGACTTGCTTGGTGATAATACCGTAGATGAACAACGCATTTTAACCGAGGTTGCAATTTTTGCCGACAAGGTTGCCGTTGCAGAAGAAACTGTACGTCTTCGCAGTCATATTAAGCAGGTTACAGGCCTTTTGGAAAGTGATGAGCCTGTTGGCAGAAAGCTTGATTTTATAGTACAG
Organism: Clostridia bacterium; assembly: GCA_017623315.1. Classification (GTDB taxonomy): domain Bacteria; phylum Bacillota; class Clostridia; order Oscillospirales; family Acutalibacteraceae; genus UBA737. The sequence goes on from JAGAPJ010000121.1 coordinate 1,040, forward strand.
GAAATGAACCGTGAAACCAATACCATCGGCTCTAAGGCGCAGGATATTGAAATTGCTCATACAGTTGTGGACATTAAGTCCGAAATTGAAAAAATACGTGAGCAAATTCAGAATATGGAGTAATTTATGAAGCTTATAAATATCGGTGCGGGCAATTTGGTGTCGGCGGACCGTATTGTAACGGTGGTTACTCCCGAATCTGCCCCGATTAAAAGAATCATTCAAGATGCAAAGGAAAAAGGCAATTTAATTGATGCTACCCACGGTCGTAAAACTAAAACGGTTATCATCACCGACAGTTATCACATAATTTTATGTTACCTTACGGTTGAAAAGCTGATTGGCCGCTTTGGGGAAGACGCAATTAAGGTATTAGAGGAGGAAGAAGATGAATAAAGGCGGCGTATTTGTAGTTGCAGGCCCTTCGGGTAGCGGCAAGGACACATTGTTTAAAGAACTTTTTAAAAGAAAACCCGAAATTAAGTTTTCAATTTCCTCTATAACCCGTCCAATGCGTGTAGGCGAGGTTGAGGGTGAAAAATATAACTTTATTACCCGTGAAAAGTTTTTAAGTATGCTCGAAAATGACGAGCTTCTTGAATATAACGAATATATCGGTAATTACTACGGCACACCTAAAGCGCCTGTAATTGCCGCTATTGAAAATGGTGATGACATTTTAATTGAGGTTGACGTTAACGGCGCCAAGGAAATTTGCCAAAAGTTGCCCGAAGCTATTACCGTGTTTATAATGCCACCGTCTTATAAAGAGCTTAAACGCCGTTTAAGCGGAAGAGGTACCGAAACACAGGACCTTATTGATAAGCGTATGAAAGAAGCGCTTAATGAAATTGCCCGTGCTACAGAGTTTGATTATATCGTAGTTAACGACGATATACAGACCGCTGTTGACGATATAATTGAAGTAATGTCAAGCAGTCGCTTGGCGCTTAAAAGACAAAAAAATTTAATTGATGGAGTGCTTAGTAATGTTGAATCCTAATATTGGTAAATTAATCGGCGGTTATGAAAACAGATACCGTTTAGTAATTGATGTGGCTCACACCGCTCGTGATATTTCACAAAAGCAGGAAGAAACCGGTGAAATTTCTATTGAAAAGCCCGTTTCGGTTGCTATTGATAAACTCGCTAACGAACTTGAATAATTAAAACCTTAAATCTTTAAAGGAGGGATTGTTTATGTTATCGCCTGTGGCAAAGGTTGCCCTTTACGGTGCCACCTATGCGTTTGACAAGCTTTATTCTTATGCAATTCCGCCTAAAATGAATTTAAAGGCAGGGCAAAGGGTTATTGTACCTTTTGGTCGCGGCAATGTTGAAAAGCAGGCAATGGTGTTCGAAATCGGTGAAGAAGAAACCTATCATTTAAAATCGGTTTTATCGGTTATTGATGAAGCGCCAATTTTAACTGACGAAATGCTTAAAATGGCTGCATTTATGCACGAAACGGTGTTCTGTACCCGATGTGACGCTGTGTCTGCAATGCTTCCGACAGGTCTTAATCACCGCCTTGTAAATTTTTATTCAGCTAATCTTGATTATGAAGGTATTTCTGATTTAAGTGATACTGAAAAAGAAATTTTTGATTTTTTAAAATCAAAGGGCGAAAAAAGTGAAGATGATATTTTAAGGGTCTTTGGTATTGATTCGGTTGTTTTAAAGTTACTTACCGAAAAGGAAGTACTGATTAAAAACAGCGAAACCAAACAAAAAATGGGCGACGCCACACAAAAATGGGTTAAATTAGCCGATGATATTGGTGACGTTAAGCTTACCGCCCGTCAAAAAGAGGTTGTTGAAATACTAAACGATATTGAAACCGCTTCGGTTAAGGAGCTTCGCTATTTTACGGGTGTTTCAACGTCGGTTATCGAAAAACTTATTACAAAGGGTGTCTTAATTGCCTTTGAACGTCAGGTTTTTCGTTCGCCTTATAAAACCAACTGTCAACCGAATTTAAGTGAAATATATTTAACTGCCGAACAGCAGGCGGCATTTATAGGGCTTTTGGAAAAATACAAAAGCGATAGTGCCGAGGTTTCACTATTATACGGTGTTACGGGTTCGGGCAAGACACGGGTTTATTTAAAGCTTGTGGATTCCGCCTTTCAAAAGGGTGAAGGCGTTATTGTAATGGTACCTGAAATTGCCTTAACTCCCCAAATGATTGAAATTTTCACAAAGCGGTACGGCAATAAAATTGCGGTTTTTCATAGTGCAATGTCTATGGGACAGCGTATGGATGAATGGACCCGTATTAAAAACGGTGATGCCTTAATTGCTATTGGTACACGTAGCGCAATTTTTGCTCCATTTAAAAAGCTTGGGCTTATCATTATTGATGAGGAACAGGAGCATACCTATAAATCTGAAAAATCACCACGCTTTCACACACGTGATTTAGCAAAATTTCGTGTGGCATATCATAAAGGACTTTTATGCTTGGCATCCGCCACACCGTCGCTTGAAAGCTATGCCGCCGCACAGCGTGGTAAATATTCGCTGTTTACGCTTAAAAACCGTTATAATAACTGTGAGCTACCCGAGGTCGAAATTGTGGATATGAAAAAAGAGGAATTAAACGGCAATTCTTCACCCATAAGCGAAACCTTGTATGAAGCTATAAACGATACATTAAATAACGGAAAACAAGCAATCTTGCTTTTAAACCGCAGGGGACATAACACTTATATTTCCTGTCCCAACTGTGGCTACGTGGCTTCTTGTCCTAATTGCAGCGTGTCGCTGACATATCATTCTGCTAATAAACGGCTTATGTGTCATTATTGCGGTCATTCGGTGCCTATTCTTAATAAATGTCCCGACTGTGACTGTGAGCATTTGCGTTTTTCGGGTCTTGGCACACAAAAGGCTGCCGAGGTTTTACAGTCAATGTTCCCCGAAGCGAAAATATTAAGGCTGGATGCCGACAGTACCGTATCCCGTGAATCATATTCTACATACCTTGCGGCTTTTTCCAAGGGTGAATATGATATTTTGCTTGGCACACAAATGGTTGCAAAAGGGCTTGATTTCCCAAACGTTACCCTTGTTGGCGTTTTAGGTGCCGATGCGGCAATGTACAGCGAGGATTTTCGCAGCTTTGAACGTAGCTTTTCACTTTTAACACAGGTAATTGGCAGGGCAGGCCGAGGCGATAACGAGGGTAGAGCTATTGTGCAAACCACCAACCCCGACAGTCAGCTTATTACCTTTGCTCAAATGCAGGATTATGAAAGCTTTTATAAACAGGAAATTGCAATGCGGTCACTTAATACCTTTCCGCCGTATTGTGATATATGTATCGTTTATACGCAGTCTATTAACCGTAATGATGCCGAAAAGGCTATAAAAGAAATTTTTGGCAAAATTAGGGGAATGATAGATAGTGAATATACCGACGTTAAAGTAATAATTTTAGGGCCGTCCCCATCGGGAATTGCCCGTGTAAACAACAAATACCGTTACCGAATGATAGTTAAATGCAAAAACAACAAGCGTTTTCGTGAAATGCTTAAAAATGCAATTAATATTAAGCTTGTTCGTGACGTTACCGTTTCGGTGGATATGAACCCCGAAGCAATGCTTTAAAAGGATGTAATTAAATGGCTATAAGAAATATTGTAACCAAGGGCGATGACGTGCTTCGTAAAATTTGCCGTACACAAATGCAGTTTGATGACAAGCTCGCTATGATTTTAGACGATATGCGTGAAACTATGTATAAAGCCGAAGGTGTTGGTCTTGCCGCACCACAGGTGGGTTTGCTTCGCCGTTTTTGTATTGTTGATATTGGTGATGAAGATGGCTTAGTTGAGCTTATTAACCCCGTTATTATGGAAACAAGGGGTAGCCAAATAGGTTCGGAGGGTTGCCTTTCAATTCCAGGTGAATCAGCCGAGGTTGAACGCCCTATGTACGTAAAGGTACGCGCACAGGACCGCTTTGGTAATAACATTGTGGTTGAGGGTGAAGGTCTAAAGGCACGTGCGTTTTGCCACGAAATTGACCACCTTGACGGAATTTTATATATAGATAAGGTAAAAAGATAATGAAAATTGTTTTTATGGGCACACCCGATTATGCGGTAAAAACCCTTGAGGTGCTTGTTAAATCGGAGCATACGGTAGCGGCAGTTTTTGCCCAACCCGATAAGCCTGTGGGCAGAAAACAGGTTTTAACACCACCGCCTGTTAAGGTATGTGCCGAAAGCTATAATATACCTGTTTATCAGCCCAATTCGGTTAAAACAGGAGAAGCGTTAGAAATTATAAAAAATATCAAACCTGACGTTATTGTTGTTGTGGCTTACGGAAAAATTTTACCTAAGGAAATTTTAGAAGCCGCAAAATACGGATGTGTTAACGGTCACGCTTCACTTTTGCCGAAATACCGCGGTTCTGCACCAATACAGTATGCAATACTTTGCGGAGAAACTGAAACAGGTGTTACAATACAACTTATGGATGAAGGCATTGATACAGGTGATATATTAGAAACAGCAACTACTAAAATCGGTGATAACGAAACTGCGGAAGAACTTTTCGAACGTTTGTCGGTTATCAGCGCCGATTTAATGCTTTCTACATTAAATAAATTAGAAAAAGGCGAAGTCACCCCCAAAAAGCAGGAGGGGGATGCCACCTATGCACCTATAATTAAAAAGGAAATGGCACTTCTTGATTTTAATAAACCCGCCAAAGAGCTTTTTAATGCTGTAAGGGGTTATTACTCTTGGCCCTGCGCTTACTTCTTTATGGATGGCAAGCGTATTAAGGTTATAAAAGCCTCAGTTGGAGGTAAAACCTCAATGTCAGCAGGAACTGTTGTTGCTAATAACGGTGTTTTATCCATCGCTTGCGGCGACGGTTTTTCGCTTGATATTTTAGTGCTTCAAGCCGAAGGCTCAAAGGCTATGGAAGCAAAACAATATCTTTGCGGTAAGCAAATACCTGTAGGCCAAGTAGTTGGTGAGTAAGATGGCAAATGCACGAAAGGTTGCTGTTTTAGCGCTATCTAAAATCTTTGTCGATGGGGCATATTCGAATATTACGGTTAATTCTTATTTAAAGGATACCGACTTAACCCCTGCCGATAAAGCCCTCGCTACCGCTCTAATTTACGGTGTGCTGGACAGAAAAATCACGCTTGATTATGTAATTTCTTCCTTTGTGAAAACACCAATTAAAAAACTTTCACCTTTTACACTTAATGTTTTGCGTACTGCGCTTTTTCAGATAATGTATATGGATAAAATTCCAGAAAGTGCGGCGGTAAACGAAGCGGTAAAGCTAATTAAAAAATCAAAGGAAGGCCGAAACAGTGGCTTTGTAAATGCGGTGCTTCGTAACGTTTTAAGGACTGAAAGCTTGTTGCCAACAGGGGATACGGTCAAAGAATTAAGTGTTATTTATTCCTGCCCCGAAAGCATCATTGAAAGCTTTGTTAATGATTACGGCAAGGAAACTGCGGTTATTCTTTTATCGGAAGCCTTAAAGCCCGCACCACTAACCGTAAGGGTTAATACAGTTAAAACCGATATTATGACCTTTATAAATGAAATGCCCGATGCTGTTGCGGTTAAGCCCGAGGGTGCGGTGGTTATTAATAAAGGTATTGATATAAATAATAATATATTATATAAAAAAGGGCACTTTCACGTGCAGGATACTGCATCGCAAACAGCGGTAGCGGTGCTTTCACCAAAGACTTGTGACCGTGTGCTCGATATGTGTGCAGCACCCGGCGGCAAAAGCTTTTCGATGGCACTTTTAATGGAAAACAAGGGCGAAATTATTTCGTGTGATATATACGACCATAAATGTGAACTAATTAAAAAATCAGCTAATCGTTTAGGGTTAGATATAATAAAGCCTACCGTACAGGACGGCACAGTCTATAACTCTGATTTGGGCGAATTTGACTGTGTGCTGTGCGATGTGCCTTGTTCAGGGCTTGGAATTATTCGCCGCAAGCCCGACATAAAGTATAAGGATTTTTCGGAATTTGACGGTTTAATACCCATTCAAACCGCAATTCTAAACAACGCCAAAAATTATGTAAAAAAAGGCGGCAGGTTGCTTTATTCAACCTGTACTTTAAGAAAAGCCGAAAATGAAGATATTATAAACGAATTTTTGTCGCAAAACAGTGGATTTAAGCTAGAATACAGTCATACATTTATGCCGCATATCGATGGCACCGACGGTTTTTACTGCGCACTGCTTATTAAAAAATAAGAAAGGGGAGCCGCAATGGATAAAATTGATATAAAGTCATTAAACGAAGTCGAACTTTTAGGGCTTATGAATGATCTTAACCAGCCTAAATTCAGGGCGGCTCAGCTTTTTAAATGGCTTCAGCAGGGAATAGAGGGTTTTGATGAAATGACCAACATCCCTAAAAGTCTGCGTGATGCGCTTAAAGAAAAATGCTATATTGCAAATGTAAGCATTGTTAAAAAATTTGTTTCTAAAATAGATGGCACGGTTAAATACGTATACGAGCTTTTTGACGGAGAGCGTATTGAATCGGTTGTTATGAAGTACGAGCATGGCTATACAGTTTGCATTTCAACACAGGTTGGTTGCCGTATGGGCTGTAGCTTTTGTGCTTCGGGGCTTGACGGTCTTTTCCGTAATTTAACCCCGTCCGAGATGTTGGCGCAAATAACTAAAGCCCAGCAGGATAATGGTATTCGCATATCCAACGTTGTTATGATGGGTATGGGTGAGCCGCTTGATAATTTCAGTAATTCAGTTAAATTTTTACAGCTTGTGTCTTGTGATAACGGCTTAAATATCGGTCTTCGCCATATTTCGCTTTCAACCTCGGGTGTGGTAAGCAGAATTAAGGATTTAAAGGATTATAACTTCCCAATAACCCTTTCAATTTCACTTCACGCACCTAATGATGAAATTAGAAGCAGTATGATGAAGGTAAATAAAAAATGGGGTGTGGACGAATTACTTGCGGCTTGTAAGGAATATCAGGGCGTTACAACTCGACGTATCTCATTTGAATATGCTTTAATTGAAGGCGTAAACGACAGTGACGCCTGTGCTGATGAACTGGCTAAAAAGCTTCGCGGTTTAATGTGTCACGTTAATATAATACCTGCAAATCCGGTTAAGGAAAATTCCTTTAAAAAACCGGATATGAATAAAATTATACATTTTAAAGAAAGACTTATAAAAAAAGGGATTAATGCAACTGTCCGCAGAACATTGGGTGCCGATATCGACGCTTCCTGCGGTCAGCTAAGACGTAAAGTAAAGGAGGGTATTGGCAGTGAGAATTTACAGTAGTATTGATGTCGGTAAGGAACGTTCCTTAAATCAGGACGCTTTCTTTGCGGGTGAAATCACCAACGATATTGCTTTTGCCGTTGTTTGCGACGGTATGGGCGGTGCAAATGCAGGTGACGTTGCAAGCCAAACAGCTGTTAAAACAATAAGCGAGTATATAGTAAATTCCTACCGTCGCAAAATTACAATTCGTGATTTTATAAAAATCTTAAAAAATGCTTTAATCAGCGCAAATATTACCCTTTATGACATGGCACAAAAGGATGAAAGCCTAAAAGGTATGGGCACAACGGCGGTTGTGGCTGTGGTTAAGGGTAATGAAGTGGCAATTGCCCACGTAGGCGACAGCCGTATTTATCTTGTAAATGACGAAATTACACAGCTTACACGTGACCATTCGGTAGTTCAAACTCTTATAGAATCGGGCGAGATTTCTGTTGAAGCGGCGGCACTTCATCCGCGTAAAAACGTCATTACACGTGCCTTGGGTGTTGAGGCTGAAGTGGCTGTCGACACGTCCGAGCTTGTTTTGCAGGATAACGAAACCCTTTTACTTTGTACTGACGGTCTTACAAATTTTGCAAAAATAGAAGATATACTTAAAACATTTAAAGAAAACGATATTGCTTTAGTTCCCGAAAAGCTTGTACAGCTTGCTAATGCGGGCGGTGGCGGTGACAACATTACGGCTGTCACCCTTACCAAATAATGCGAAAGGAAGAATTTTATGGATAAGTATGTAGGAAAACGCCTTGACGGTAGATATGAAATACGCGAAATCGTCGGCGAAGGCGGAATGGCCCGTGTTTATAAGGCTTTTGACAATCAGGAAAACCGTTTGGTTGCTATTAAAATTTTAAAGGAAGAATTTTTATCAAACGACGAATTTTTACGCCGTTTTAAAAATGAATCCAAAGCGATTGCAATGCTTTCACACCCTAATATTGTAAACGTTTATGACGTTTCTTTCGGCGACCTTATTCAGTATATTGTAATGGAATATATTGAAGGTATAACCTTAAAGGAATATATCGAAAACCAAGGCAGTCTTCGTTGGAAGGATGCTGTGCATTTTGCAATGCAAATTTTAAAGGGGCTTCAGCACGCTCACGACAAAGGTATTGTTCACCGTGACGTTAAGCCCCAAAATATTATGGTTTTAGCTGACGGTACAATTAAGGTTACCGACTTTGGTATTGCACGTTTTTCACGCAGTGACCAACGCACCATTACCGACAAGGCTATCGGTTCTGTACATTACATTTCACCCGAACAGGCACGTGGTGAAAAGACTGACGAAAAGGCCGATATTTATTCTGTTGGTGTTATGCTTTATGAAATGCTCACAGGCAAATTGCCATTTCAGGCAGAAAGTGCTGTTTCGGTTGCTATTATGCAGCTTCAGCGTGATCCACAACGCCCAACCGAAATTAACGCTTCAATTCCTATGGGTCTCGAACAAATTACAATGCACGCAATGCAAAAAAGCCCTGATAGACGCTATCGTTCGGCTTCCGAAATGCTTTGCGATTTAGGTAATTTCAGAAAAGACCCCGCAATGACATTCTCTTATAATTATTTTGTGGACGATTCACCTACACGCTTTGTAGGTGGTGTAGTTAATCCCGAATCCGAAGTTAAGACAAAGGGTAAAGCCAAGAACAAAACTGCCGAAAAGGAAAAAAGCGGCATTTTACCAATTTTATTAGGCATTACGATTGCATTGGTTCTGGCAATTATTGTTTTGCTCGTAATTTTCCTTCCCGACCTTTTCAGTTCTACAGGTGGTAGTATAGAAACCCCGAAATTTATTGGTATGAAGTGGGAAGATATTAAAAAGAATGAAGAATATGACATTAATTTCAACTTTGAAGAACCTAAATGGGGCTATAATGCTGAATATGAACAAGGTTACGTATATGAGCAATCTATTAAACCGGGTGACAAGGTAAAGCCAGACGCCAATATTACCCTTTACGTTAGTATGGGACAAAAAACCACAAAGGTTAATGACGTTCACGGTATGGCAGAAGCTCGCGCTGTAAACGAACTTCAGGCAAATAAATTTAAGGTTGTTATTACAACAATGGCAAGTGAAGAGGTTGAGGCAGGCCTTGTTATTCGTACTGAGCCTCAACGTGGTACCCCGCTTAGTGAGGGTAGCACAGTAACTGTTTTTGTTTCAACAGGTAAGCCTACTGAATATGTAACAGTTCCAAACGTTATTGGTGAGCCGCTTGAACAGGCTAAAGAAAAGCTAACCGACAATAAGCTTTTGGTTGTTGTTGAAGAGGTTGACATTAAGTGGAATGAAAAATACCAGCCTAAAGGTTATGTAGTAAAACAAAGCCCCGAAACCTCGCCTACTAAGATTGTTGAAGGTAGCACAGTTACAGTTTATGTAAGCTCGGGTAAATATACTGCTGACCTTGAAATTGCACTTCCTACAACTACTGACGACGGTAACATTTGCATCGTTTCACTTTGGCAAGACGGTAAGGAAATTGCGGCAAGCGGTAAGCTTGATATTAATCAGGTGAAAAGCTTTACCTTTGAAAAGGTGACCTCAAAGAACAAAACCGCTACCTTTACTGTTAAAATTAAGGGTGAAAACTCAAGCTCTAAGGATTATATGACAATTAAGGTTAATTACCGCGCGTCAAGCAAGGCAGAACTTATTACGGTTATTGATTAATAGGTAGGTATGACAGGTATAATTATTAAAGCACTTTCGGGTTTTTATTACGTTGAAAGTAGCGATAAAATTTATGAATGTAAAGCAAGGGGAAGCTTCCGCAAAAGCGGGATCTCACCCTTGGTTGGCGACAGGGTGGAATTTGATATAATTGACGATACACACGGCGTGGTCAATTCTATAATTGACCGTAAAAACCTTTTGGCGCGCCCCAATGTTGCTAATATTGATAAACTTTTTATTGTGTCGTCCTTTCAAACCCCTTCACCTAATTCCTTTATTATCGATAAAATAACTGCAATAGCTGTTTATAATAATATCGAGCCTATAATTGTGTTTAATAAATGTGATATGGGCAATTTCGACGAATGGCTTAAAATTTACAGTAATGCAGGCTTTAAAACCTATGTTGTTTCAGCCGAAACGGGCGAGGGAATAGACGCCCTAAAAGCCGAACTCAAGGGCGTTACAAGTGCGTTCACAGGCAATTCGGGTGTTGGTAAGTCAAGCATATTAAACCGTCTTTTCGGTGAATGTGTTATAAAAACGGGTGAGGTTAGTCAAACCCTTGGCCGTGGTCGTCATACCACACGTCATATCGAAGCCTATAAGCTTTCATTTGGTGGTTACGTGGTTGATACACCGGGTTTTTCCTCAATTGAAAACGAGGAACACGATTATGACTTTAAGGAACGTTTGCCCGAACTGTTTTTAGATTTTGGTGATTTTATTTACAACTGCCGTTTTACAGGCTGTTCGCACACCAAAGAAAAAGGCTGTGCCGTTATTGAAGCGGTGGAAAGCGGTCAAATCGAAAAAAGCCGTCATCAGTCATATTTGCAATTAAACGAAGAACTTAAGGATTTAAAGCCTTGGGAAAGTACAAATTATAAAAAAAGGTAACATTTTTAAATTCCCCTTATATAATGGTAATGTAAGGGGGAATCAAAAATGCGCCGTGGCTTTACGCTTAACCGAGGATTAACTGCAATTGCTTTTGCAGTTGGGCTTTTAGTCAGTTGCTTTTGTCCTCCTAGATTTTTAGTAGCAGTGCTTGCAATTTGGGTTATAATACTTGGATTGTCAGCCGCTAAATGTTAGTGGAGGGAATTTTTTGAAGGTAGTATTGTTTAAAAGCCCCAAATTTTTAAGCGGATTTTTACGTGTTATTTTTGGTATTAAAAAGCAGGAAAGAATAGATACATAAAAAGAAAAGGGAGAACCTAATCAATTTGGGTTCTCCCTTTTTTGTAAAGTAAAGTTGTCACAAAAAGGCAAGGTGGACTTGCTTGTGTTTTGGATTTATATTTGGTATTATGTGTTTGACTTATAATTCTTTGTGCGGTATTCCGACGGGGAACAGCCGTATGCCTTCGCAAAGGTTTTTGAAAAATAGTTTTGGTCGTAAAAACCGCATTCGAAGGAAATTTCTTTTAAAGATTTACGTGTTTTGCAAAGCATTTCTTTACTTTTTTCAAGTCTAAGCTTACAAATATAGCCCATAATAGAAATGCCGTATTCTTTTTTAAAACATTTTGCTAATGTAGAGTTGCAACATCCAAACTTTTGTGATAGAATAGATAGTGTAATTTTGGAAGAAAGATTTTTTCGTATATAATCCATTATAAGCTGTGGCAGTTGGTCCGAATAAGAAAACAGTTTGTTTTCGCTTGTTATGTATTCCGCTAAAACTGTCATAATGCTTATGTAGGACGAAATTAAATCACTGTTAATTACTTTGACTGTTTGTGCAATTTCCTTTGCCTTTTCATCTGATTTTAAGATATCAGCCGATTTTTTAATTATATATTCAAGCGAACCGTCTTTATTGTCGCGAATTTGCCCCATCATAAGATAGCCTGAAAGCACACCGAAATGGTAAAGAGGTGCTACAGCCTCGTAAAGACCACAATGGCATTTATATACATAAACTTTACCGTTTTTTTTAACAGCTTGAAAAGCCTTTTTATCGTTGTTTCTGCAATCGGCTAAAACCGAAGCATTATTTTGCAGAGTTTTGCAAAAGCATGAAGCTTCATCGGGGTAAGAATAAATTTCGTTAAATTCGCTGTCGTGGATGGAAATGCGTATACCCGAAATATTATAAAAATTTTTAAGAATTGAATTAATTTCAATTTCTTGTCTCATAGGCACCTCTCAAATAAGTAAAATCGTGTACTTTACGGTTTTATACTAACAATTGTACTATTTTTTATAGACACTGTCAAGATGAAATGGTATAATTTGCTTGTAAAATTTTGACGAGGGAGAATAACTGAAATGAGGAAAGCAAATTTGGAACAAATTACTAATGCGATTATGAATTTTAATCTTGAGGGTACTGTTAGAAGTGTTACACCTTATGGTAACGGTCACATTAACGATACCTTTTTGGTGACCTGTTATGAAGAGGATAATACAAAGCACGAATATATTCTTCAAGCAGTAAACAATGAGGTGTTTAAATTACCGGCACAGGTTATGGAAAATATCGTAAAGGTTACAGACTATCTTGTAGGTCAGGTTGAAAGTCCTCGCGAGGTTGTAAAGGTAATACGCACCCATTCGGGAGGTTTTCATCATAAGGACAAGGACGGCTTCTTTTGGCGTATGTATGATTTCGTGAAGGATTCTATATGCCTTGACCGCCCCGAAAATGCCGAGGATTTTTATCAATGTGCCATAGCTTTCGGTAAATTCCAGAGATATTTATCTGAATTCCCTGCATATACTTTACACGAAACCATTCCCGATTTTCATAATACACCCAAGCGTTATAACGACTTTTTAAAGGCTGTGGAAGAGGATAAAATGGGTCGTGCGGCTTTGGTACAAGATGAAATCAACTTTATTAAAGAACGTGCCGATTTTTATCCTGTGCTTATTGAAAGCAACAAAGCAGGTGTTTTACCGCTTCGTGTAAGCCATAACGATACAAAATCAAACAACGTTATGCTTGACGCCGCAACACGTTCTGCGCTTTGCGTTATTGACCTTGACACCATTATGCCGGGCTTTTCGGTTACTGACTTTGGCGATGCTATCCGCTTCGGTGCTTCAACCGCTGCCGAAGATGAAAAAGACCTTTCAAAAGTCTCTATGGATATTGATATGTTTACAGCTTATGCAAAGGGCTTTTTGGAAGGCTGTAATGGTCAGCTTTTGGACAGCGAAATTATGCTTTTGCCTGAAGGCGCAAAAATGATGACAATTGAATGCGGTATGCGTTTCCTTGCCGATTATTTGCAGGGTGATACATATTTTAAAACCCATTACGAAGGTCATAACCTTGACCGTTGCCGTACACAGCTTAAATTGGTTGCTGATATGGAAAGCAAATGGGATGAAATGAAGTCTATAGTAAAAGAATATTGTAAGGGGTAATTATCATGTCAAAGGACATTACTTTAGTAGTAATGGCTGCAGGTATGGGCAGCCGCTTTGGTGGTCTTAAACAAATGGAGCCTGTTGGCCCTAACGGTGAGGTTATTCTTGATTTTTCGGCTTATGATGCTATAAAAGCAGGCTTTACCAAAATTGTGTTTGTAATCAAGCACGAAATTGAAGAGGATTTTAAAGCAATTGTTGGCAACCATATTGCTGAAAAAATTAAGGTAGAGTATGCTTTTCAAGAGGTTAACGATTTGCCTAATGGCTTTGTTTGTCCTGCTGACCGTACAAAGCCTTGGGGTACTGCACAGGCTATTCTATCCTGCAAGGATATTGTAAACGAACCATTTGCGGTTGTTAATGCTGATGATTATTACGGCAAAACCGCATTTAAGAAAATGGCGGATTTTTTAAAACAAGATGGCGACGATTATGCAATGGTTGGCTTCCGCTTGGAAAATACCCTTACCGAAAACGGTTACGTTTCACGCGGGGTTTGTGAAATAGACGACGGTATTTTAATCTCAGTTACCGAACGCACCAAAATTTTGGACTGCAAGTTTACCGAAGATGACGGCGCAACTTGGGAGCAGTTATCACCCGATGCGGTTGTTTCAATGAATCTTTGGGGCTTTAAGCCTGATTTGTTCGGATATATTGAGGAAGGCTTCAAGGCGTTTTTAACAGAAAAAATCAACGTGCCTAAGTCTGAATATTATTTGCCTTCAGTTGTTTCACAGCTTATTGATAATGGCGAAAAACAGGTTAAGGTGCTTGTTGCTGAAGATAAGTGGTACGGTGTTACATATAAGGAAGACAAACCCAATGTGGTTAATGCACTTACTAAAATGGTTAATGATGGTCTTTATGACTGATATAAAAAGGAGTAATATATTATGAATTTTATTAAGGTTGAAAATTATGAACAGTTAAGCGAACAGGCAGCAAAAATTATTGCTGATGTAGTAATAAACAAGCCCGACTGTGTTTTAGGTCTTGCTACAGGTTCTTCGCCTGTTGGTACCTATAAAAAGCTTATTGAATGGAATAACCAAGGCAAAGTTGACTTTTCTAAAGTAATGTCAATTAACCTTGACGAATATGAAGGTCTTGATGGCGAACACGACCAGAGTTACCGTTATTTTATGAATGATAACCTTTTCAATCACATTAACATTGATAAGGCAAATACCTTTGTTCCTAACGGCAAGGCTACCGATATTGACGCTGAATGTAAGGCTTATGACGAAAGAATTTATGATGTTGGCATTGATATTCAGCTTTTAGGTATTGGTCTTGACGGTCATATCGGCTTTAACGAGCCAGACGAATTCTTTACTAAGGAAACACACAAGGTAGTGCTTGATGAATCTACCATCGTTGCAAATGCACGTTTCTTTGAAAGCATTGATGACGTACCCAAAACAGCAATTACAATGGGTATGGGTGGCATTATGTCTGCCAAAAAGGTTTTGCTTATAGCAAACGGTCAAAGCAAAAAGGATATTATCGAAAAGGCATTTTTCGGTCCTATCACACCCAAAGTTCCCGCATCAATTCTTCAGTTACATAATGACGTAACTGTTATTTTCAGTGAAAAATAATTTTATAAGAGGAAGTTTAAAATGAGCTTAAAGAGTAAAGGCAAGGGCTTTATTGCTGAATTTCGTGATTTTATTATGCGCGGTAATGTTATCGATATGGCTGTCGGTGTTATCATCGCAAGTGCTTTTGGTAAAATTACTACCACACTTGTAAACAACATTATTATGCCGCTTCTTGGCTTTTACTTGCTTAACGGTATTGATTTAAGCAAGTATGACATTATTTTAAAGCCTGAGGTTTTGGTTGACGGTGTTGTTACTGAACCTGCAGTTGTTGTAGGTATTGGTACACTTTTAGTTGCTATTGTTGATTTCTTAATTATTGCTTTTGTAATTTTTCTTACAATTAAAATGTTAGCAAAAATTAAGGAAATGGCTGAAAAAGCAATGAAGAAGAAAGAGGAAGAAGTCGCAGAAGAAGCCCCCAAGGGCCCTACAACCGAAGAACTTTTAACCGAAATTCTTGCTGAAATTAAGAAAGACAAATAATAAACAAACTGCGGTAGAATTTTCTGCCGCAGTTTGTCATTTACAGTGGTATAAATTATAGTTTATCGCTCGGTTGAATTGATATATCGTGTAGGGACAATTCACAAATTGTCCACAAAACTTGGCAAATATCTGGCGGGCGATTCGTGAATCGCCCCTACGAATATACAATTTAATTGTTCTATAATTCCGAATTTCGCGTAAGCGATAACCCCCATTTTACGTATAACAAGGAGAAAATATGAACAAAAAATTTGATAGATTTGAACTTTATGAGTTGCTTCAAAAAATACCTAACGGTAAAGTGATTACCTACGGTCAGGCAGCGGCTTTGCTAGGTAATAAAGGTTGGGCGAGAGCTGTAGGTAATGCGCTTCACCGTAATCCCGACGGTGAAAAATATCCTTGCTATAAAGTGGTATACGGCGACGGCTCACTTTGTGAAGCGTTTGTTTTTGGCGGCGCTAATGAACAACAGCGCCGTTTAGAAGCTGAGGGTATAGAAGTTGTGAATAATAAAGTTAATCTTAAAAAGTATGGGATATTTTAAAGTGATATAATTACATATAAAAAAGCGCTGTAGCCTAAGTTTTTACACATATACTGCATTGCCGCTTTAAGTTCACCATTACCGTCGCCAAGCTGCTCCTGCATAGTGCTGCATACTGCGTGTTGGGCTTTTCTACGGCAACAGGGTGAAAAAGCATTTTTCCGTGTTTAAACAAAAAAACCTCCGTTAATTTGGTATTACATATTCTTTCCATTATTGACGGAGGTATATCTATGTTTTATTAACTAAACTGTGAATGATAAAGCGTGTAGTAAAAACCGCCTTGCTTTATAAGCTCCTCGTGGTTACCTTGTTCAATAATTGCGCCGTCCTTAACTACTAAAATAGTGTCGGCATTTTGAATGGTTGAAAGTCGGTGAGCAATTATAAAGCAGGTTTTGTTTTCCATAAGGGCAGTCATTGCCTTTTGTATTTGTATTTCGGTGCGTGAGTCAACGTTTGAGGTTGCTTCATCAAGAATAAGGATAGGTGCCTTTGAAAGAAAAGCACGGGCAATGGTTATAAGCTGTTTTTGTCCCTTTGAAATATTAACGCCATCGTCCGAAAGTATTGTGTTATAACCGTCGGGCAGGGTTTTAATATAGGAATCTATCCTGGCTGATTTTGCCGCTGCATAAACCTCTTCGGGTGTTGCATCCTCACGTCCGTATACAATGTTATCGTATATGCTACCACAGAAAAGCCAAGTGTCTTGCAGCACCATATTAAAGGCTAGGCGTAAATCGGCACGCTTAATATTTGTTGAGGGTATGCCGTCAATAAGTATTTTGCCGCCCTGTTGGTCATAAAAGCGCATAAGCAGGTTTATAATAGTGGTTTTACCTGCGCCTGTCGGACCTACTATAGCCACGGTTTGACCCTTTTTAGCATTTACGTTTACGTTTTTTAGTATTATTTTATCCTCGGTATAGCCGAAGGTGACGTTTTGTAAAGCAACGTCGCCTTTTACCTCCTTTAATTCCTTGGCATCAACTGCATCGGTTTTTTCGGGGGCTTCATCAAGAATGGCAAACACACGCTCAGCCGCTGAAAATGCTGACTGAATTTCGTGAAGAATGTTTGAAAATTCGTTAATAGGTCCTGCAAATTTTCTTGAATACTGTACAAACTGTGCCACACCGCCAAGGGTAATAAAAAATGCTGAGGTAGCAAGAATAGTACCGTTTTGCGAATACATATACATTATTCCGCCTAAAACTGCCACAAGTGTAAGCGAAACGTTATTTATAAGGTTAATTGTGGGGTAAAGCAATGCAGCGTTATATTCGGCGTTATAAAATGCATCCATTGCTTCATCGTTAATTATATTAAAGCGTGAGGATATAACCTCTTCTACACCATAAGCCGAAATCGTGCGGGATCCTGTAAGCATTTCTTCGGCAAAGCCGTTAAGCTCGCCGTATTTTTTTGCACGTTTTCTGAAAAGGGGACGCACCCTTTTTGAACGGTAACGTGTAAATAATAATGATACGGGAACTGTAAGCACAAATATAAGTATCATTGGTTTTGATATTTGCCACATAAATATAAGCGAGCCGACAACGGTATAAATACTTGTAAGTATTTGCACAAGGTCGTGCGAAAGGGTGCTATTTATGGTGTCAATATCATAGGATAAATGGCTTATAATATCGCCTGTTGCGTGGGTGTCGAAAAAGCTTACGGGAAGGGTGGTCAGCTTTTCAAACACTTGTTTTCGCATTTTATAGGTTATTCTTTGACTTAAATTAAGCATAGTTAACGACAAAACGTATGAAAGAATTGCCGATATAACGTAGCAACCAAGCATGTAGCCTATATTTTGCCAAACCGCAGGGAAGTTAACACCACTTTTAAACTCAATAGCATCAATTGCCGCACCTGAAAATCTTGGGCCTAATAGGGATAATTGGTTTGAGCCAAGGGTTAAAGCAAGCGCTAAAATAAACAGTGGCCATTGCTGTAAAACGTATTTACTAAGTCTTATAAATATCCCTTTTTTGTTTTTGGGATTTGTGTTTTTATTATTCAAGAAAAGCACCTCCCATTTGAGAATCGCTAATTTCCTTATATTCTATACAGCTTTGCATTAAGTCCTCGTGCTTGCCACAGCCAATTATAGCGCCGTTTTCAATAACTAAAATAAGGTCGCAGTTTTTAACCGAGCTTACTCTTTGAGCAACTGTTATAACGGTTGAGTTCGGTATATCACGCGAAAGTGCCAAGCGTAAGTTTGCGTCGGTTTTATAATCAAGCGCCGAGGAGGAATCATCAAGTATTAATATTTCGGGTTTACCCGCAATAGCGCGAGAAATAAGCAAGCGTTGACGCTGACCGCCCGAAAGGTTGGTGCCGCCGGTTGTAACAGCATGGGAAAATCCGTCCGAAAAGGCGGTAATAAATTCGTGTGCTTGGGCGGTAATTGTGGCGTTTTCAATATCTGCGATTGAAATATCACGTCCAAAGCGGATGTTTTCTTCTATTGAATCGGCATAAATAAAATCGTTTTGAAATACCACACCAAACATTGCGGTAAGCTCATCACGGGTGTAAGCGCGCACGTCCTTGCCGTTTATACGAATAACGCCCGAATTTGCATCATAAAAGCGCATAAGCAGTCGCAAAAGGGTGGATTTACCGCTACCTGTAGCACCGATAATACCTAAAGTTTCGCCCCTTTTAAGCTTAAATGAAACGTTTTTAATATCGTTTTCTTTACCTAAATATGAAAAGCTTACGTCCTCAAAGGAAATGTGAAAATTCTTGTCACCTTTGTCGTCGTCTTCGATTATTTTAAGCTCGTTTTCTTGTTCCATAACCTTTGAAATTCGTTTAGCCGAGGCGGCGCATTTGGTGTACATAACAAACATACGGGAAAGCGACATCATAGCCATTGAAATCAGCGTGAAATATTGCATAAAGGCAATAACGGTTGTTGTTGATGAGGTGCCGTTTGCCACAAAATATGCGCTGAAAGCCACAACCGCAACAATGCCACCGTTCATAAGCAGTGTCATAACAGGGTTTACAACACCCATAATTGTGGCGGCTTTGGTTTCATTTCGTTTAATGGTCAAATTTGCCTTGTCATAACGTGCGTTTTCATAATCCACCTTTGAAAGCGCCTTTATAACACGAATACCCTGTGCGTCCTCACGCACAACCCTTACCATACCGTCAACCGACTGCTGTACTGTCGAATAAAGCGGCACGCCCAAGCGTGAAATGCTATATACAACAACAAAAATTATCGGTAGGGTAGCTATCATAACGAGGGCAAGCTTTTTATCCATACAAAGTGTAATAACCGACCCACCAAGCAGTAATATTGGTGCGCGAATACCCATTCGTTGTATCATTCCAATAAAGTTTTGTACATTATATGTGTCGGACGTTATACGTGCTTCAAGCGATGGGATAGTAAAGTGGTCGGTGCTTCTGGCCGACAAATTAAGTGTTTTGGAAAATAATTCTTTTCGCATACGGGTGGCAAATTTCATAGTTGTTTTTGCAGCCATTCGGTTTGCAATAACGTTACCAAGTGATGCGGTAAGAGCGCAAATAATCATAAGTACGCCAAAAAATATAATTTTTGAAACCTTATTGCTTTGAATAACGTTTTCAAGTATGTAGCTTAATAAAAATGGTATTATAAGCTCCGCCACCGTGCCGACGGTTTTTATAGTTGTACCAACGGCTATCCGTTTGGTTAGCGGCTTTAAAAATGAAAAAACCCAGTTCATTTGTTTTCCTCTTGCTTTTCAATAATTTCTCTTGCTCTTTCTTGCATACGGTTTAATACCGAATTAAAAATGTCAAGCTCGTTTTGCGGTATGCCTTCGGATAAAAGCTCTATCCATTCGCGTGATGCATTTCGTATTTCGGGTAGCACTTTAAGCATTTTATCGGTAGGATACACTGAAAATTGTCGCTTATCGTTTGGAAGCGGTTTTCTTAAAATATATCTCTTTTCTTCAAGATAATTAAGGTTTCTTGCGACGGTGCTTTTATTAACGCAAAGCTCTTGTGCAATCTCTTCCTGTGAGCGACCGGGAACACGGCATATAGCCAAAGCAAAGGCATAATGACTGCTTTGCATGTCCTTGGCTGTGATTTTATTGCTTCGGTATATCGCTTGTGAACGGCTAATGTTATTAAGCATTTTCATAAATTTTGCCATATAAATACCTCTAAAAAACAAAATAGTTGCATCTGCAACAGTTTCTTACGCAACTATTATAATTGAAGCTTGTGGTTATGTCAATTGAAATAAGTCGAATTTATAATATACATTTTTAAACTTAACAATAAAACAGCCTATTGGGTTTTTATTAGAAACCCAATAGGCTGTTTTTCTTAATCCAATATCCCACCGTCAGTTGAAATAGTAACCACTCGCCACGGAATAAATTTACCGCTTGCTTGCAAGGCCTCTTTTACGGCATATTCAATACCGCCACAGCAGGGCACCTCCATACGTACAACAGTAACACTTTTAATATTATTGTTTTTAATAATTGCAGTTAGTTTTTCGGTATAATCAACGCTGTCAAGCTTTGGGCAACCAATAAGGGTTATGTGGTTTTTGATAAATTCGTTGTGAAAGTTACCGTAAGCAAATGCAGTACAGTCGGCTGCAACTAACAGCTTTGCGCTGTTAAAATAAGGGGCGTTTAAAGGCACAAGCTTAATTTGTACAGGCCATTGCGAAAGCTGACTGTTAATTGGTGCGGAAGTGTCGGATAAATCACAACCTTCTCTATGAATGGCTTTGGACTGCGTACTCGGGCAACCGCAAGGCAGGGGAGTCAACCTTTTCTTTGCCTCAATAACAGCGGCTTCATTATAAGCGGGTGCTTCTCGTTCTTCAAAGGTAATAGCACCAGTAGGGCAAGCAGGAAGACAGTCACCAAGACCGTCGCAATAATCCTCGCGCGTCAGTTTTGCTTTGCCGTTTATCATTTCAATGGCGCCTTCGTGGCAAGCGGCGGCACACGCTCCGCAACCATTACATTTATTTTTATCAATTTTAATAATTTTTCTAATCATAATTATTCCCTCTCTTGAGTTTTTTTTATAATTATAGTATAATAAATAAAACAAATCGGTTGTTTTTACAACAAAAAGGAAAGTTTTATGAATAAATATATAGGTGTTTTAAAAAGGACTCAAATGTTTGCGGGTGTTATTGATGACGAAATATCCTCAATGCTATCCTGTCTTGGTGCACGGATTAAAAGCTATAAAAAGGGTGAATACGTGCTTCGTCAGGGCGAGCATTTACGCGATATTGTTGTTTTGGTTGATGGCAATCTTCACATACAGAAGGACGATTATTGGGGCAACCGCAGTATACTGGGTCAAATTGCGGTTGGTGAATTGTTTGGCGAGGCTTACATGGCACCCGAAAGCAGTGCGCTTTTAAATGACGTGGTTGCTGTAGAGGACAGCACGGTAATTTTGTTTGATGTAAGGCGAATTATTACAACCTGCCCGTCAGCCTGTCGTTTTCATGCTATGGTGGTGCAAAATATGTTTTTTGTTATATCCGAAAAGAATAAAAGGCTTGTGCAAAAGCTAGGGCACATGTCAAAGCGCTCCACAAGGGAAAAGTTAATTTCTTATTTGTCTGAGGAAGCTAAAAAGCAAAATAACGCAAGCTTTACTATACCATTTAACCGCCAACAGCTTGCTGATTTTTTGTCGGTCGATCGCAGCGCTATGTCAAACGAGCTTTGCAAAATGCGTGATGATGGGCATTTGGAATTTGATAAAAATCAATTTAAATTATTGTAAAAGGAGCAAAGCCGTGAATAATATATTTGAAGGAAAACCAAAGGAAGCTATAGAGGTTTACTATATATAAAATCGCCCATACGAAAAAATCATTTCATATAGACGATTTTGGTCGAGGTGACAGGGCTCGTACCTGCGGCATCTAGTTCCCAAATATGTCATAGATTATTTTTTAGGCAATTTCAGGCAGTTTGTAGCCCTTTCGTCTGGAAAACAGATACTCTTTGAGCCTCTTGTCTCCACTGTTTCCATGTGTTCCGAAAATGACTGTGGGATGAGATGTGGTCGTAAAAATACTCCCCGAACAAGAAATTTGCTCGGGGAGTTTGCTGTTGGTGGTATGTTAACTCTGAACTGACAAAAAGTCAAGTCTTTTCTTCCATCAAAATTTGAGCCGCAGTAGACAAAGAATAAAAGCCCGGCGGAGAAAATGCGATATAACATAAATTCGAACTTTTTATAACATCTGACCGAAAACCTATTGTAAAATAAATTGAAGTGTGTTATAATAAGAACGAATAAATGTTATATCCATGGGAGGTCGCTATGAAAAGCTCCGATATTATCAAAGATATACGTTCAAGATTAGGATTGAGCCAAACAGAACTCGCAGAAAAACTGGGGGTTAGTTTTGCTACGGTCAATCGTTGGGAGAAAGGTCGCTGTGAGCCTTCGCAGATCGCACTTAGCACGATTAAGCGTATGTGCGCCCATCATAATATAGATTATTCGCAATTCGAAGGTAACCATATTGTTACCTCCGATGAGGTGGTAACTTTATACCATGGTTCGAAATCTGGTATCGTTGGTGATATTGCACCTACAAGCAGGGAACATTGCGACTTTGGTAAAGGCTTCTATATGGGAACGGAAATGGCGCAGCCGTTGACATTAATCTGCAACTATCCCGATGCGAAGCTCTATACCGTAAAAGTTGACCTCTCAGGATTAAGAATTCTTGATATTGAGGTCGGTATCGATTGGGCGCTTATCGTTGCTTATAACAGAGGAAAGATGGATTCCGTAAAAGGTACGGCGATTTATAATCGCATTGCAGAAATGGCTGACGGCTGTGATATGCTGATTGGCTTTATTGCCAATGACAGAATGTTCGTTGTACTTGACCGTTTCTTCAAGGGCGAAATTACAGATGAAGCCCTCATCCATAGCCTCTCTGCTCTGAAACTCGGTAAACAGTATGTTGCGCTGACGGAAAAGGCATGCAGACAGATTAAAATAGTAGATGAAAAAGTATTAACAGAAGCTGACCGTGAAAAATTAAGAATAGAGAGCGAAGATAACCGTTCCAAAGGTATTGCGTTGGCAGATGAAATCTGCCGTCAGTACCGTCGTGAAGGACGCTTCTTCGATGAAATATTGAAAGCCGGTGAGTAATATGACCGAACTTAATAGACAAGAATTTGGACTCTGCGATATCCAAGGCAGACTGTTTGAATTGGCACTTAAAAACGGATATGATTGCAAAGAATTTATTGAAAAGTTTATGAATAGCAAAACCGCCGTAGCTTTGGATCAAAGCTATGACCGACTGCAGTGGGCAGGTGAGGAATATATCCTTGAAGAACTGAACGAGGAAGTCGGCGGTCTGAAAAAAGGCGGTACCACCTACCATAACGAAATTATGTATTGGTCAGGCTACACCTATCGCTATTGGCGCTATTATACCGGTGAGAGCAGTAAAGAAATGTATGCCATTGCAAATGCCGAAAGAATGGCAACCGTTTATCTCGGCTTCCACACCTTAGATGTAAAAATGGCGATTGATAGGCTAAAAGGGAAATAATGCCGATAAAGTACGGTTTATAGTACAATGGCTTTGATAAAATAGTTTTATCATGGTGAGGATTATGGAAGAAAATCGAATTGATATTAAAGAAAATTATATATACAAGCTCGATAATGAACTATTGGAGATATTATTAAAAGATCGTTCTTCAAAGAAAAACATTATTTGGGCTACGGATAACTATGCACATAAAGGGTTCGGCTATCAGTTTTCAGATGAAATATCTATTATGGCGATTACCGGTCATAAAGGTGGCGTGGTAAAGCCGAGAACCGAAAAATCCAAAAAAGAGCAAGCAGACCGTATTCGTGATAAAGCGGAAGTGTTCACGCCTTCATGGATCTGTAACAAACAGAATAATCTCGTGGATAACGCATGGTTCGGTACAGATTTTGTGTTCAACGAGGAAAAAGATAAAACTTGGATTGCAACCACCGAGCCGATTGTGTTTCCCACCGCAACAGGCAAGACTTGGCAAGATTATATTAACGACGTTCGCTTGGAAATTACTTGCGGCGAAGCACCGTACCTTGTTAGCCGTTACGACACCGTCGGCGGATATATGATAGAGCTTTCACAGCGTATTGGCTTGCTTGACAGAAAGCTCCGTGTTGTGAGCGAGAACACACAAACGGAGAAAGAATGGCTGAAATGGGCAATCAAATCCTTTCAGAATATCTACGGCTACGATTGGCAGGGCGACAATGTACTTCTGGCGCGAGAAAACCTACTTTTCACCTTCATCGATTACTATAAAGCGAAGTTTGACAAAGAACCCGATATTGATATTCTAAAGAAAATTGCTGAAATTCTCTCGTGGAATATATGGCAGATGGACGGCTTGAAATTTGTAATTCCCGAAAGTTGCAAAGAGGTAGAAGAAGGGCAGCTTACATTATTTGATATGAATACTGAAAAGCAGCCTTGTCCCGGATGTGCCAAGAACGATCCTTATGCACACACAGGGATTTACTGTATCATTAAGGATTGGAAGGCAAACAAAAAGGTCACCTTCGTGTCTCTCCTAAAAAAAGATTGATTGGAGCATTATAATGAAAGATTTAAGCATACTTGACAGCTTAATAACAGGGCGTGTAGAACCTCATATATATGCTTTTACTACAAATACGATCCCGAACTATCTGAAGGTTGGTGATACCTACCGCCCCGTGTCCAAGCGACTCAGTGAGTGGAGAGAGTATTTTCCGAATCTTGAGCAGAAGTTTGAAGGCAGCGCAAAAATCACCGAGGATGTGTATTTCCGTGATTTTGCGGTTCATTATTTCTTGGAATCGGAAAAGCGTAGAATCCGTCTTGAACCAACAGATCTCCCCGAAGGAGTATATTATTCAAGAGAATTCTTCAGAGAAGCAACCGTAGGTGACGTGGAAGAAGCAATCGCCGATATCAACGACGATTACCACAGCAAAACAGGCAGATACCATTACTATGATGCTAAAACGCAACTGCCCACCACGGAGAAATATGCTTCCACAGGCATGTGGTTTCCCCGTCCGAATCAGCAAGCAACTATAGATGCGTTTAAAAGAGCTGTGGCAAATGGCAGAACGCATCTGCTTATGTACGCCGTTATGCGTTTCGGCAAATCCTTCACCTCTATGTGTTGTGCCAAGGAAATGGGCGCAAAACTCGTTGTCGTTGTGTCTGCAAAGGCCGACGTGCGTGACGAGTGGCGTAAGACAGTTGAAAGTGCTGAGAATTTCCGGAACGATTATGAATTTTTCTCTTCTGCCGATTTGGAGAATAATTATAGCATTGTTACGGATACCCTTAACCATCCTACCAAACCGAAGAAGGTAGTGGTGTTCTTAACTTTGCAGGATCTGCAGGGTGAGAACATCAAGGACAAGCATGCCCAAATTTTTGGTCGTAAAATAGACCTTCTTCTCGTCGATGAAACACACTTTGGCGCAAGAGCTGAAAAATACGGTGCCGTTCTTCGTGCAAGCCAAGGTGAGAAGCTGTCCAAGGAAGAAAAATATGCCGTTGAGGACATCTTGGAAAGCACCAAAGAATTTGACGTTAACGTAACAGTCCACCTCTCCGGTACGCCTTATCGCATTTTGATGAGTGATGAATTCGATAGAGAGCAGGATTTAATTGCTTTTTATCAGTTTACCGATATTGTCCGTGAGCAAGAGGAATGGGATAGAGATAACTTTGCTAAGGACGAACCGAAGGAAGAATGGGAGAACCCCTATTTTGGTTTCCCTCAGATGATAAGATTTGCATTTAATCCGAATGAATCCGCACGCAAACGCATGGCAGCCTTGCGTGAAAGCGGTATGTCGGATGCTTTCTCTGCGCTCTTTAAACCGAAATCTGTTGTTAGGGCTGATAACGGAAACCATAAATTGTTCGTTCATGAACAAGAAATCCTTGAATTGCTCGAAGTCATTGACGGCAGCAAGGAAGATGAAGAACTGCTTGGATTCCTTGATTATGATAAAATTAAGGACGGCAAAATGTGCCGCCATATCGTTGTTGTTCTGCCGTACTGTGCTTCTTGCGATGCGCTGGAAGCATTGATCAGAGGCAACGCCGATAAATTTAAGAATCTGAACGACTATGAAATTATCAACATTTCCGGCGTGGACAACCCAAACAGATACAAAAAGCCAAGCGATATCAAGAGAGCAATCAGCGCCTGTGAAGCAGAAGGAAAGAAAACCATTACCTTGACGGTTAACCGCATGTTGACAGGTAGTACTGTTCCCGAATGGGATACCATGCTGTTCCTCAAGGATACCTCCTCGCCTCAAGAATACGATCAAGCAGTATTCCGTTTGCAGAATCAGTACATAAAGACCTTTGTAGATGAAAACGGTGAAACGATCAAGTTTAACATGAAGCCGCAGACACTTCTCGTTGATTTTGATCCCGACCGTGTTTTCGTTATGCAAGAGCAAAAGGCACAGGTTTATAATGTCAATACTGACGAAGCCGGAAACAGCAAGCTCCGTGAGCGTATTGAGGAAGAACTGCGTATCTCTCCCGTTATCGTGATGAACAAGGATAAAATTGTTCAAATTACGGCAACGGATATATTGAAAGCAGTTAGCGAATATTCCAAATCCCGTGGCGTAGCGGAAGAAACCGTCGAAATCCCCGTAGATATGTCCTTGCTTGATATTGCAGCTATCCGTGCGGCCATTGAGCGTGAAAACGAGCTCGGCTCGAAAGCAGGTCTTACCATTAAAGGTGCAGACGGCGATGGCTATGATATGGACACGCCCGATGATACTGATCTCACGGTTACCACAGGTGCAACAGGTACAACTACAGGAACTGATACACAGACGGATGAGCCTGCCGACACTACACAGACTGAAGAAAAGACAAAAGATGCCGTAAAACAGTTCAGATCGTACTATGCACGAATTTTGTTCTTTGCATTCCTTACAAAGAACACGGTGATTTCTCTCAGCGATATTATTGACTGCATCGATGAGCCGAATAACGCTCGTATTGCAAGAAATCTTGGCATCAGCAAGAACGTGCTCGAAGGAATTTTGACACACGCCGATAAATTTGTCCTTAGCCGGTTAGATTATAAAATCCATAATCTTAATCAGCTTTCCCATGACGATACAGTTGATCCTGTTACCCGTGCATCCGTATCTGTTCAGAAATTCGGAAAGCTCGGCGAATCCGAGGTTATAACACCGAAGCATATTTGCAAAGATATGATCGATATGATTGACGGTACCGATTTGAGAGCCGTTATGGATAGCGGAAACAAGGTGCTTGATATCGCAGGTAAGGCTGGTGAATTCGCACTCGCCGTGTTCGAAAAGTATATTGCTATGGGATATGATAAAGAAGCATTAAAAGATGCTATTTACACCATCCCCACATCAGGTATTACCTATGAATTCACCCGTATGATATACGAAATCTTGGGCTTGAATGTAGATAATATCGCTTCCAAGTTCACCTCTTACAGCCTTTTAGATGTTAAGAATGAGGATGACGATATCGACTATACAAAAGTTGCGGCATTGTTAAAGCAAAACAAGCCGTTTGATACCATTACAATGAATGATGAAATTGTAGAAGGAGATGAGAAAGTGAATTTTGATATTGTAGTAGGAAATCCTCCTTACCAACTTAAAGATGGTTCGGGTGGCACAAATGATGCTCCTATCTATCAGCACTTTGTAGAGAGTGCTCATGCAGTAAACCCCAAAATTTCAACTTTAATTATGCCGTCTAAGTGGTTTACTTCTGGTAGAGAGCATCTTTTGGGTGAATTCCGCCAAAAAATGCTTAACAATCGAAGCATACAAAACATGGTTGTGTATTCCGATTTTAGAGATATTTTCCCCGATGTGAATATCAAAGGTGGCTTATGCTATTACCAATACAATTCCAATTACAGCGGCGACTGCAGTTATAAGCTTATTCAAGGTGGTAAATCAAGTGTTTGCAGCAGACGATTAAATGAATATGATGTTCTTATTCAAAACCCCATACTGGCAGCAATCGTAAAGAAAATTTCCAACTTTGATAACGAGGACGTAGGTTCTGTTGCAAGTATTATTTCAAACGATACTCCGTTTGGAATCCCCACCAATCCCGCCACAAGCAAGAAAAACCCTTATGATGTCTTTAATAATGCATCAGATGACCATAACACGCAACTTTTCTATTTAGACAAGGCTAAGAGAAAAATTGCATATATAAATCGTAATGATGTAAAGAAAAATGCTCAAGACATTGATTTCCACAAGGTATTCATTCCGGCGGCATATGGTGCAGGAGAGGATTTCCCCCATCAAATAGTTGGGCGTCCTGAATATGCTGAACCTAACTCTGTGTGCTCACAAACATATTTATATGCAACATTCCGATCTGAAGAAGAAGCGAAAAACTTCATTTCTTATTTAAAAACTAAAGTTTTTAGAGCGTTAGTTTGGGCATGTAGAATTGAGCAACATTTACCTAATAAGACATATAGATTTGTTCCTTTGCAAGATTTTTCAAAGCCGTGGACGGATGCAGACTTGTATGCTAAATATGAACTGACAGAAGAAGAAATCGCATTTATCGAATCTATGATTAAGCCGATGGAGTGAATTGGATGACAAAAAAGAAAGAAACTCTAATATATACAGTAATTACCTCGGTCGCTTTTTTAGCATTGTCGTATTTATTTGGCATTGTCATTTCTTTTGAGTGCAATTGGTTAACAAATGAGTTCTTATTTGTAACTTTCAGCGGAGCTTTTGCAAGTTCTTTAGTTGTATTGATTAGTGAAATTTTCGGTTATAGACAACTTAAAAAAGCTCTGGAAAACGAGTTATATAGCCATACTGTATACCTATATGCGGCCGCAAAGGTTGCAAAAAATACAATGACATCGGTCATTGAAAATACAGAAATTCATGTGCTTCCCGATATGCTTGATCAGCAGCAATACCAAATATCGTCAGCATTAAACTGTATATTCAACTTAGATTACTCAACATTTTGCAAGAAACAAGAGTTATCTGTTGAGTTGACCGCATTTAAGGGAAAGCATACTGACTATATGGCGATGATGAGAGAGTGTGCTTATTTGCGGATGTCAATCAATCAAACACAAATTGATGAAATAATGAAAAATCCCTGTTTTCGTGGTCCAATCAACACTACGTATCCATTAGTTTTAAAAACAGCACAAATACTGCAAAAACATTTTGATACAATTATAAGCGACTGTGAAAAATTGTTGGATAAAGTTGACTATTCCGGACGATTTGATTGGAAAGCACGCAAAGAAAATGTTTCCCAAGTAAACAGTATAGATTTAAAGAACAGTTCACTTGAAAACTTTTTCAAGAGGAATCTATGATTAAGTAGATGGAGCGAAAATGACAGATTACTTAAAAATATACGAAAAATTCAAAGATGTCAGAGAGGTTA
Organism: Clostridia bacterium; assembly: GCA_017623315.1. GTDB lineage: Bacteria > Bacillota > Clostridia > Oscillospirales > Acutalibacteraceae > UBA737. The sequence goes on from JAGAPJ010000121.1 coordinate 30,627, forward strand.
AGGATTACATCGACGATGTAATCCTCCTCCGACATTATTATGCAACACAGCAGTATTCTCAAATGCAAGATCATATTTGCAAGTTGATGAACAAGTATATTGTTGAAACTTTTGCTTGGAATGCTGTGAATACTTCTCAGCCGACAACAGTTGAGCAATCCTACATTAACGCCGAGAACTTTTTGCAGACACAAGGCGCAAAAATAATTGCAGAAAAGGTAAAGGATTATGCTCAACGATTGAACGATGGTGAAAAGACAATTATCGAATCTTTGATTAAGCCGATGGAGTGAGAACATGACATTACAACAAATAGAAAAAATAAAAGCTACCATAAGCAAGTTGGAAAATTTGAAAACGAAGCCAACGCCTACGGATATTAGCCGAGTTGATTCTTCTTTGGAAAACTTTTTCCATGAGCTTTATAAGTCCCCTTATTTAAATATCTCAAATTATTTTGCATATGACATGGAAATCACTAAAGAGCAAATGCTTGCGGATATAGATGATATTGTATCCGTATTAAATGGCATGCTTGCTTTAGATCCAAAAGCCGCCCAAATTTCAGATGTATTAGAGTTGATTTTTGAGGGCGAACATATAGAGCATTCTTACGAAGCAATTCAAAAATATATATCAAAGGTATTTTACTCATACGGTGATTATATAAAATTGGACAAGTCAATCATCGCTGTTGCCACAAGAGCAATTAAAACCGATGTGGATATTGAATGGGGATTTAAAGAGGAAAATTCAATCGACTATACTGTTGTGGAGGGCATTCTCCGCAAATTGCGTATATATGCGCAGGAGGTTTTAGAAGGCAAAAAGGAATCAACAAAGAAAGCATCTGCCCCTTCTGTAGTTATCAATAACAATCCTTCAATATCAGCCACCGCTTCTGCAAATGCGGCTGTCGATATATCAATAGTATTTGAAAACGCTGTTAGACAAGTTGAAGATGCGTGCCTTCCCGATGCTCAAGAAAAAGAAGTCCTTGCAAAAATACAAGAACTCAAAGACATTATGGAGTCAAAGGAATCAAAAGGTAAGCGGTGGGCGAAGATTAGAGACGTTTTCAAGTGGGTTGCAGAGCAAGGGATACAGGTGGCAAGTATCATTGTTCCTTTACTTGCCACTACGATCAAATAACCAAAGAAAAGATTGCACAGGTGGAGGTGATTTTGAAAATATATGAAAATCGTAAAAACTATGCAAGGAAAGGAATTCTTGTTTGACAACAAGTTTTCAAAAAACAGAATAGGACCAAATGATAGAAAACTTGACAGTTTTCTTCGTTTCAAATACAAATTCGTAAAATTCTTCCATCTTAAAAAACTTATCAGTAAAAAGGCGTGGTATCGTTGTTTGGAACATCATTGGGAAAGCAGAAACAGAAAACCAAACTCTTTTGAAAAGAAACGCTTATCTGAAAACATTCGCCTAACCTCAAAGGATCTTACTTTAAAAGAACTCGTCATATACGATTTAATACCTAAAGAATATCTCGAGGATTTTAAGGAAAAATACTTAATTTTCAAAGCAACCTTTTCTAATACCTCAATGTTCAATCGTCCGCAAAAAGATATTAACGATGCTTTTATTAAGATGGCATCTACAAGAGTATCCGGCAGTTGGTACAATCTTGATCATTTTGGGATTAAAGATTCTACGGCATTAGGTGGTCGCTTTGAGTATTTTCGTATGGAAGCTATCGGTTTGACCGAATCGTTTTTCATCATACGATATGTACTTCATGTCAATGAAAATGCGAACAAAGAATTAGAAAAGATATTGAAAGCAAATGTGTACAAAGAGGTTGTTTGCATTTCCAACGATAAGTGGTGGAAGAAAAAAAGCTTTGCAGGTTGTCAATGCTTTGATTTAGGCGGTGATGCCAAATGCTATGTACTTGAGGACTATATTTTAGAACTAAAAGCGTTGTTTTGGGGATTAATATCAAAATATATCCACTCTTTCTTTTTTACATGGGAAAACATTCCGCCGAGCATAGAGATATATGCGTCAGAAACTCTGGAAAAAAAGCAAGAAAAGATATTAGAGTTACTATCTTCAAGGCATCACGGCAATAGCGAATACTGCGAAAAACACAAAACTTACTTTATTCCTTCTGTTTTGTCATATGAGCAAAAACCATTAAATAATTCTAAGATAATAGCAGACGCAAAGCAATTTGAAAGTGATCATGGGTTATATAATTTTCTTGATATAGAGGAAACTATTTGTAAAAAGATTGCGGATTACTTTTTGTTAGAAGGATTAATTAAACAAGCATCACAGTTGATTTATGAATCGCAACGAAAAGTCAATCGAAATGCTTATCGCAAGGGTCGATTTAATTCGCTCTTAGATATCAAATTGGATGTAGAAAAGCAATTGTATTTCTATCGTCGATTGTTCCGTGAATTGAATTCTAAAAAGCCATCAGAAGATCAAATTGCTTATAAATTCGAGAAATATAGTCAATTTTTCACCAACCCACTTGGTGAAAAGCATCCTGAATTAGCATCTTACTATTCGTTTGAACATCTTTATAAAGGAGTTTTTTATAACATTGAAGATAAGTATGGTTTAATGGAGTCTGTATATTCTCATTTTGATGAAAATGCCAAGATAATTGAAAGTAGGTACAATTATCGAATTGTAAAATGGACTTTTATAGTTGGTGTCGTTTCTTTATTGGCAACGATATTGTTAGCGGGCGATCCCTGTGTCTTAGACCAATTGTGCGATTTCATAATTGAGTTATTTAAAACGAAGTAAGTTTCCCAAAATAATACTGGACTTGTGAAAACCTTTGTGGTATGTTGTTGTACTGCAAAGGAGGTGCTACAATGGCACGAATAACAGTACAGGATGTGTACAATGGTGCAAAATATGATGTGATGAGTGCGGCGGTGGCAGACTATCTAAAGAACGGTCGTCCGGCTGAATATGACGAGCGGACTTGGATGGATATGCTACTCGTAAAACACGCATTGATTGCAGCAGAAAAAATGAATAAAGAGGGCGACTCAATATCGGCAATGTTCGATGGTGAGTCGCCCTCTTCTTATGTGAGGTGGGATGAAAATGACAACACTTGAAGATCTGTATTACGGCAACATCATTCCTCATGAACACAGCTTTAAGCGCGGAAGTGCATACAGTGAGGTGTTAGGATATATCGTCCGGCAT
>JAGAPJ010000122.1 GCA_017623315.1 Clostridia bacterium
ACTACAAGCCGATGCGACGGGTTCTATTACTGTTTATTTTAGAAATTCGTTAGCGTCTAATCGCGAGTATGATATTTGCGATATACAGTTAGAAATTGGCGATACTCAAACTAAATACGAGCCTTATAAAGAATTTGTTGAGGTTGGTGCCAAATTTGAAAGTACACCAAGCGTTGTTACCCTTATACACGACACTTCAGGTGTTATTTTAGATTGTCAGTATTGTCGGGATATTGATAAATATATTGACAGCCTTAATGTTGCTGTTGCTATGACAGGAGGTGTTTAATATGGCATCAATTATATTTGGAGTTTCAGGTATGGCGGTGGGTATATTCGGCCTGATAATTTCATTCGTTGTGCTTTTGCGTAATAAAAAGAAGGATGATAAACAGGCCGGTGAACAGGAAGGTGTTATACTTTCGGAATTAGACCACATTAAAAACACAACCGAAGAAATCAAACACAAGCTCGAGAAAAAGGATGAACAGGATATGGCTATTGTTCAGAAGCTTGCCGAGGTAGAAGCTTCGGTAAAGTCGGCGCACAAGCGTATTGATTCATTAGAAAAATATCATCAACCAAATTAAAGGAGGAAACAAAATGGCAAAATATAAAAATCCCGTTCTTAAAAAGGGCGGACATAAGGTAACAAGCCCATTTGGTATGCGTACTATTTGGGGTAAAAAACAAATGCACAACGGTATTGATTTAGTTGGCGAAGGCGCAACTCTTGATTACATAATTGCTTTCGATGACGGTGTGGTTAAAATTTCAAAGTATTCGGCAACTGCAGGCGAATACATACAAATAGACCACGGTAGCGGCAACCTTACCCGTTATCTTCACATGAAAAAGGGAAGCCGTACCGTAAAAACAGGGGACAAGGTGTTTAAAGGACAAGTTCTCGGTTATATGGGCGCTACCGGTAACGTGACAGGTGCACACCTTCATTTTGACGTAAACGTTGGCGGTAAATACGTTGACCCTGCACCTTACCTTGAGGGTACAAAGGTGTTTGAAAATGAAAAGCCAAACATTATAAAACAGTGGCAGCTTAATGCAATTGCTGACGGGTTTAAATTCCCCAAATACGGTGCCGACGGCAAGTGGGGTAGTGAGTGCCTCTCAGTTGCTAAAAAGGCGGTATGCAAAAAGCGTATCACATATAAATATAAAAACCTTACTAAAATGGTGCAAAATGCGGTGGGTGTAACCGCTGACGGTAAATTTGGTAAGGATACAAAAAATGCTGTTATAAAATGGCAAAAGCTTGTCGGTCTTAAGGCTGACGGTTGTGTAGGGCCAGAGAGCTGGAAAAAATTATTAGGAGTGAAATAAAAATGAAAAAAATTATTCAGTGGCTTAAAAGCCAAAAGAAAGCAATTAAATGGTTAAAGGCGGCAGGCATTCGCGCGGTAAAGACCTTTGCACAGACTGCGGCTTCCCTTATAACTGTTGGCGCGCTTATAAGTGAGGTTAACTGGACAATGGTGCTGTCTGCTTCAGCAGTAGCGTTTATTTATTCAATTTTAACTTCATTTGCAGGCTTGCC
>JAGAPJ010000123.1 GCA_017623315.1 Clostridia bacterium
CGAAATTAGCAACAGTATCAAGCTTCGCTGAATATTCCTTACCACCGACAAAAGCATACTTAACGGTAAGCGCTTTGTTATCGCCAGCAGCCACAAGGTCTGCGCTAAGCGCTGCGCTGTATTCCCATTTAACTGTTAATTCGTTGGTTGCAGGGTCTAAAATTGCAGACTCAAAGGTTACAGGTGCGGTTTTGATAGCACTAACAGGTGTTTCAGAAACGGTTGTTTTACAGTCTTCACAGTAAACAGTCTCTACACCGTCATTAAAGTAGGTTGCCGTGTTGGTTGTTGTGGTGTTTTCGTGGGTGCATACAGGAGACCACTTTGCATAAACGGTAGTATCAGCCGAAACAGATTCAACCTTAGTGCCTGTGAAATCTGCATTAGCATACCAACCGCCAAAAGAATAATCGGTCTTTTCAGGTGTTTTAAGTGCAGCATTTTTCTTTACAAATTCAGTATTTTCGTTAGTGCCGTCAACATATTTTACAACAGCATAATTGTTAATTTCAGCCGCGGGTAATTCGTGTACTACAATTGAAGATATTTCAATATCGCCGCCACCTGCAAAAGCAATTTTAGTGGCATAATTACCATCAACCGTAAAAACTGAAGTAAGGACAAATTCTTTTCCGATATCAGCAGTAGTATGCTTTTTCGCGTTTCTTACGTATATATTATTGTCTGGACCACCATTACGGTTACCTATAGCTATCTGTGCACCCCAGGTTGCGTTTCCATTGGCATCTACAACCTTATACTTAACCTCTACAATTGCTTTATTTCCATTTGTAAGCCTAAGCATAGAACCATCTACTGCAAGTAAATAGTTAGGAAACCATGTTCCCTTGCTATAAACTTGATCTGTAAGGTGTCTTTCATAAGCCGAAATATGAACTTTAAGCTTTCCGCCCTCTACCGTTGCAGTAGTTGAGGTTGTATTGCTTGTTGTTACAAAAAGATTAGCAACACCCTGTGTTAAATCAATTACAGTTGTTTTGATATTGGCATCTACACTATTAGCAGATACAACGCCCATAGTTACAAGTGTTGACACAATAATTGCAAATGTCAAAGCAAGTGATAGTATTTTTTTCATAATCTCTTTCCTTTCCAATTAAATATTAAGAATAAAAAATTAACGAAATCGTTATTTTTCACCCACCATACTGCACCAATTGTGTGCAATATCACAATTATAGTTTATCACAGTTTCAAAATTCCAACAATTAAGTTTTTATAATGACAAATGCCATAAAATTCTTTTCATGGCTTAATGCTATGATTAATTAATATTAATGGAAAACGCAAAATCAATTTCTTTTTCTTTAAGGCGGTATTTTTCATCGAGGTATGGTCCGCAGGAATTTGAACCTATACCCGAAACCTTATAATCCACCCTCAAATGAACAAAGCCGTCTTTTTGAAGCTCGTCAGTGTGCTCAGCTTTATATAAAGCATTGGTGCTGTAATCTGAAACACTAAATTCGAAACCGTCATTAGATTTTATTGCCATATTGCCGATTTTAAGCATTTTAGTGCCGTAATGATTGCCGTGCTCCTGCGGTCTTACATAAGGCATATATTCTTTTTCGGTATTACTTTCATAAAGTGAAACCTTAGAGCCGTTATGCAAATCGCAATAGCTTTCATAAGGGCCATAACCATAGTAACTGAAGTTATTTGCAGATTGTGGCAAGATGAAATCGAAACCAAATCTTGGCAGCCAGATAACACCGTCGCGAATTTTAGTATTAAGATTAAAATCAATTTTTCCGTTTTCGAAAATAGAAACCGTTAAACTGTACCTTGCAAATGGCGCTCGTGATACTCCGGCAAGTGCACCCGAAACAACAATTTTACCGTTTTCTATACAGCAGTTATAAACCTTAGAAAACATTCTATCTAAGTTTTCGCCCTGCCATATATCCATAAATGCCCATTTTGCCTTAACGTTACAGTCATTATCGGTAGGTGCTCTAAACGCAGAAATTGCTATTCCGCTTTCAATTTGCTCAACATCGTCAATTTTTATGCTTGTAAAATTACCTGTTTTCTTAGAAAACTGATAAGAAAAATTCTTGCCACAGGCATAAATGTATTCATTATCCTCGGTTAAAGCGGCTAAATTTGTTTCAGCTTCTGTGGTTATTTCACATTCTAATTTGTGCTGAGTTACCGCAACCTCCTCTTGATTTTTTATTAAATACACGTTTAGATATGCGCCGTATTTACAACTGTATTTTTCAGTATTGACAATAATTTTCGCTTCACAATGCGGCTTTAAATTTAAAACTGTTTCATTTGTTGACACCTTTTTACCGTCAACCTCAATATCATATTTTAATGTATATTCGTTAAGATTTGTAAAATCAAGCCTGTTATAAACAGTTAAAACACCGTTATCAAAAGTGGTTTTTATTGGCTGATATGCCGCCTTCATTTCATAGCTTCCCGCTTTAAATGAACGGTCAGCAAAAACGACACCGTCACAGCAAAAGTTTTTATCGTGAGTTAGTTCACCCTCAAAATCGCCGCCGTATTTTTCAACACCGTCCACAGTAACAACGTGATCAGCCCATTCCCACACACAGCCACCAATAAGCTTGGGGTAACGGTCAAACAATTCGTTATAATAATAAATATCCCCAGGACCGTTGCCCATTGCGTGTGCGTATTCACAAAGAAAAATTGGCATATTAATTTCAGGGTTATTTGCCTTTTGCTCAACTGCTTCTAACGATGGATACATCCACGAAAAAACATCAGCATTTTTAAATTCACCTTTACGGGAAGCATCCTCGCAGTGAACAAGGCGGCTGTTATCCCTTTCCTTTGTCCACTTAATCATTTCAAGATGATTTATTCCGTGAGCACTTTCATTACCTGTTGACCACATAATGACCGAAGGGAAATTTTTATAATATTCAACCATTCTTTCCATACGTTCAATATGCTCGGTCTTCCAATCCGGGAAGGTTGCAGGCCATTCGCCCGTCTCAACATCAAGCTTATAAACAACGTCTGCGTAACGTCGTACAAAACCGTGAGTTTCAATATCGGTTTCACAAATTACATAAAAACCAAGCTCGTCGCACATTTCCATAAACTGAGGTGTAGGCGGATAATGAGCCGTTCTCACACAGTTAATGTTAAGCTCTTTCATAAGACACAAATCCTTGCGAAGCTCATTCTCGGTCTGACACCAACCGTTATATTTGCTGGTATCGTGATGATTAACACCGTGAAGCTTAACCGGTACACCATTGATAAGCAGTTCATATTCGGGCGAAATTTCAATTTTTCTAAGAGCAGTTTTTAAAACTATTTCTTCACCGCAGCGGCTTAACAGCACGGTATATAAATGTGGCTTTTCAGCATTCCACAAAATAGGATTTTTAGGGGCAAACACCAATTCATTAGAAATTAATCCGTTATATAAAACCTTCTCACCGTCAAGAATTGTGGCATTTGCAGTACCCTCAATTTTTATATTAATCGTTTCGCTATTAGGTATAATTTCGATATCAGAAATATGATTAAAGGGGCGCTGCAAAAGATAAACATCCCTGAAAATACCGTTATAACGGAAATGGTCCTGATCCTCGAGGTAGCTACCAACACACCACTTCAGCACCTTTACGGTTACGGTATTCTCGCCTTCCTTGGCGTAATCGGTTATATCAAATTCGGCAGACAAATGGTTACCCTGAGTAAAACCGACATACTGATCGTTTATGTATAAAAAAGCGCAGGAAGCCACACCCTCAAAAACGAAATACACCTTACCCCAAAGCTTTTCTATATTAAATGAGCGTTGATACACACCGCAAGGGTTTTTATCTGGGACATAGGGTGGGTCAATTGGAAAAGGATAGTTTATATTACAGTAATTGGGATTTTCATAACCCTGAAGTTGCCAACACGACGGCACCTTTATTTTATCCCACTTTTCTACTTTTTCCGGTAAATCGTAATTATCTTCAAAAAAAGCGAAATTCCAAATTCCGTTTAAAAGTGTATATTCCGAAATACCCTTTGGAATATAAAACGCTCTGGTCTTTTGGCGGTTCTCACTCGTTTTGTTAATATTTTCATAAATTCTCATATTCTATACCCTATATAAATAATTTTTTAACAAAGTGAAATGATTTGCGGTAAAATTCTATCGCAAAAATAATGTTTTTCGAAGCTTTCTAAATTATAAACCTTAGTACTTACTTCGCTTTTTTCATAGCCTTCGGTTTTATTAAAGAAGCGGTAAGCGTATTCGCTTGTATTCCAAAGACCAATTCTAGCATTGGTTTTTTCGTAGAATTCCAAAACGCCACAATCGTTATATCCGTGGTTCGCAATTTGAACTATATTACATTTAAGCGACTGACCGCTTTGTATAATTTCTTTGCTAATTTCATCGGTCATATTGCCTGTAAATATAATTTCCTTGCCGCCAAGGATAATTTTAACCACTGTTTTCTTATTATTAGCATAAAGAATTTCTATCTTTGCTTCGCCCAAATCAAGATTGCTACAATTTGGTGCAGAGATTATATTTTCAATTTTAACCTTA
>JAGAPJ010000124.1 GCA_017623315.1 Clostridia bacterium
TGCATTATTTTCTTCCCACAAAAATTACTTCGGGTTCTAATTCTACCCCGTTATTTTCTTTTATAGTCTTTTGTATTTTTGCTATTAGGTCTTTAACATCGTTTGCGGTGGCATTATTATAATTTATAACAAAGCCTGCGTGCTTTTCACTTACCATTGCGCCACCAACCGACACACCCTTAAGACCGTTTTGTTCAATAAGCGCACCCGCAAAATAGCCTGTCGGGCGCTTAAAAGTACTGCCTGCACTTGGGTATTCAAGAGGCTGTTTAGTTTTGCGCCTATCCATATAATCATCCATAGCGGCTTTAATTTTATCACTGTCTCCCTTATTTAGCTTAAAGGTTGCCGATAAAATAATACCGCCGTTTTGTTTAAAAATGCTTGTGCGATATCCAAGTGCCATATCCTTAGCATCAATAGCTACAACCTTGCCGTCGCGACTTAAATATTCAGCCTTTATAACGGTATTTGAAAATTCACCGCCGTAAGCACCTGCGTTCATATAAAGACCGCCACCTACGCTGCCTGGGATACCGTATGCAAATTCCAGACCTGTAAGGCAGTTATTTAAGGCTGCAACACAAAGATTTGCAACGCTAACCCCTGCACCTGCGGTAATTTCATCGCCATTTACGGTAATATCACAAAGCCCTGACATTAAAATGACAACACCCTCAATACCGTTGTCCGACACCAACAAATTAGAGCCTTTGCCAAGCACAAAAACAGGCAAATTAAGTTCGCTTGCCTTGTTAATAACGGTCTTTAACTGCTTTGAATTTTTGGGTATAACAAAATAATCACATTCGCCGCCTATTTTAAAGCTAGTGTGATTTTTCATTGGTTCGTTTTGTTTTATATCAACGTTTTGCTCTTTACAAAAGTTCAAAAAAGGCATTTAAAAAACTCCCCTAAAATGCTTCAACAGTTGTATCGGACGGGTCTTCCTCGGTCATACCAAGCTTTTTAAGTAAATCCTCAGCCGCGTTGTAACCAAGCTTCTTCTGGCGGTTGTTCATGGCTGCTACCTCAATTATAACTGCAAGATTACGACCAGGCTTTACAGGAATTGTAAGTGACGGAATTTTAAGACCCAAAAGTTCTGTTGTTTGCTGTTCAAGACCAATTCTGTCGTACTGCTTTGTTACATCCCATTGTTCAATGTTAATAACAAGGTCAATTTTTTCGGTTAATTTAACTGCACCCGCACCGAAAATACGGCTGGCGTTAATAATGCCTATGCCGCGAAGCTCAATAAAATGACGGATATTATCGGGTGCTGTGCCTACAAGTGATTTATCGGAAACACGGCGAATTTCAACCGCATCATCAGCAATAAGACGGTGACCGCGCTTTACAAGCTCAATTGCGGTTTCACTTTTACCTACACCGCTGTCACCCATAAGCAAAATACCCTCACCGTAAACCTCAACCAAAACGCCGTGCTGTGTCATACGGGGTGCAAGGTTAAGGTTTAAAAACGCAATAAGTGCTGCCGAAAAGGCAGAGGTGGACTCACCCGTTTGCAAAAGCGGAATTCCGCATTCCCTTGCAATGTCAATATATTTATCACCAAATTCCAAGTCACGGCAAACCACAACAGCAGACGGCTTTTTTGAAAAGAATTCACGTATGCGTTGTTCAGCCTTTTCGGGTATAAAGTGCATAATAAAGCTTTCTTCACTTTTACCGATAATTTGAATACGGCGTTCGTCAAAAAATTCATAATAACCCGCCATTTGAAGACCGGGGCGATTAATTTCATTTGATGAAATCATAATTTCCGATAAAGGTGCAGGTGCATTTAAAACTTTAAGCGAAAATTCACTAACAATTTTTTCAAGGGAAACGGTGTATTTTGAATTCATAATATACCACCTTATAATTTATTCATAGTTATTATAATATATTTCTCATAAAAAGGCAAAACATTTTGTAAAAAAATAACTTTTTTCTTGATAATAATAACTTTTGGCTGTATAATTAACAGGATAATTTTACAAAAAGGATGAAAAACTTATGAAACTCGGCATGGTGGGTCTTCCAAACGTTGGTAAGTCAACTCTATTTAATGCTATTACAAACGCAGGGGCACAGTCGGCAAACTACCCCTTCTGCACTATCGAACCAAATGTGGGTATGGTTAGCGTGCCCGATGAACGTCTCGAAAAATTGGCTGAAATTTACCAGCCCAACAAATTCACCCCCGCCGTTATCGAATTTGTGGATATCGCGGGTCTTGTTAAAGGTGCTTCAAAGGGTGAAGGTCTTGGCAATAAATTCCTTTCAAACATTCGCGAGGTTGACGCAATTGTTCACGTTGTACGCTGCTTTGAAAGTGATGATATTATTCACGTTGAAGGTTCCGTCAACCCTGCACGCGATATTGAAACCATTAATTTAGAACTTGTATTCTCAGATATAGAAATGGTTACCCGCCGTTTAGATAAGGCCACAAAGGCTTTAAAGGGTGACAAAAAAATGCAGGGAGAGGTTGACTTTTTAAAGCGTCTTTTAGAGCATTTAGAAAACGGTCAGCCGGCAAGAAGCATTGAAATTAATGACGAAACCGAACAAGAAATTATTAATACAACCGCACTTTTATCGGCAAAGCCTGTTATTTACGCTTGCAATATGAGTGAGGACGATTTTATAAACGGAATTGACAGTAATAAAAATTACCAAACTGTGCAAACTATTGCTGAAAGCGAAAAGGCAGAAATTTTGCCCATTTGTGCAGCACTAGAAGCCGAAATTTCAGGTCTTTCTGATGAAGAAAAGGTAATGTTTTTAGAAGAATTGGGTCTTGAGCGTAGCGGTCTTGACCGTATGATTCAAAAATGCTATGCCCTTTTAGGTCTTATTTCCTACCTTACTGCAGGTAAGGATGAGGTGCGCGCTTGGACAATTACTGTTGGTACAAAAGCGCCTCAGGCAGCAGGCAAAATTCACACCGACTTTGAACGTGGCTTTATTCGTGCCGAGGTTATTAACTTTACCGAATTTATGGAATGTAACGGGAATATGGTTACCGCCAAGGAAAAAGGCTTAGTTAGAAGCGAAGGCAAGGAATATATTATGAAGGACGGCGACATTGTTCTTTTCCGCTTTAATGTATAAATATTAGGAGAAATTTATGCTTTTTTACTACGGTTTGGACTATTATTATTTGGTCCTTGTTTTACCAGCAATTTTGCTTATGACAATTGCGCAAATTTCGGTTAAATCCACCTTTTCAAAATATTCGCAAAAGCTTTGCAACATAACAGGCTCCGAGGCTGCTCGCCGTGTCCTTAACGCAAATGGCGTAAGCGGTGTAAAAATTGAACGTGTTTCGGGAAATTTAACCGACCATTTTGACCCCAAAACTAACGTTATCCGTTTGTCCGATGCAGTTTATGACAGCAATTCGGTAGCCGCCGCAGGCGTTGCCGCACACGAAGCGGGGCACGCAGTGCAATACGCCTTAAACTATGCACCAATAAAAATTCGTGGCGCAATTTACCCTGTTTGCAACTTAGGCTCCAAACTCGCTATTCCCCTTGTTATGTTCGGCTTTTTATTCAGTTTTTATTATTTAATTGATTTGGGCATTATCTTTTTTGCATTGGCACTTTTATTTCAGCTTGTTACCCTGCCTGTTGAATTTAATGCTTCCCGCCGTGCAATAAGTGCCCTTTCGGAATTCGGCATTTTAGCAAATGAGGATGAAGTAAAAGGTGCTAAAAAGGTTCTTTTTGCAGCAGCAATGACCTATGTAACATCTTTCCTTGTTTCATTGGCACAATTACTTCGTTTACTAGCCCTTGCAAACAGACGAAGAAGATAAAATTAAAGTACGGTAGATTATCTGCCGTACTTTTTTACACTTTTATACTTCAAATTATAGTTTATCGCTCGGTTAAATTGGCGACACATCGTAGGGACAATTCACGAATTGTCCGTAAAACTTGGCAAATATCTGGCGGGCGATCAACAATCGCCCCTACGAAATATACAATTTAATTGTTCTATAATTCCGAATTACGCATTACGAATTCCGAATTTCGCGTAAGCTTAAACCCCAATTTCACATATTAATTTCCAAACTGCGCATACTAAAACAGGTGAAATTATGGCTAAAATTATTATGTTTTTAATTGGGTCCTTTGGATATGGTTTAATTGAAATTTTGTGGCGCGGTCGCACCCACTTTTCAATGCTTTTAGCGGGTGGAATTTGCTTTTGCGGATTTGCATATTTAGCCGAAAAATTGAGGCATGTAGGCATATTTTTAAAAGCGATTATTGGTAGTGGATTTGTAACCTTTATTGAGCTTATATTCGGCATATTTTTTAATATAATTTTAAAGCAAAACGTGTGGAATTATTCGGCACGTCCCTTTAATTTTAAGGGGCAAATTTGCCTTTTATATTCACTTTACTGGGCGGTTTTAAGTATATTTTTTATACCGCTTGCACAAAAGGTAAATAACCGATTGCAAAATAAATAATATAGTGGTATACTAAAAGCGGTGATATTATGAATTATTTGCGTAGAACCTGGGCTGAAATTGACACAAAAGCCCTTGTACATAATTTAAAAATTTTTAAAGAAAAACTGGGTGGCAAAAAGTTTATGGCAGTTGTAAAGGCCAACGCTTACGGTCATTCAGTTAAGGCTTTGTGTCCAATTTTAGACCAAAACGGTGCTGATTGGTTTGCCGTTTCAAACATAAACGAAGCTATTGAATTGAGGGAAATTGGCATTAATAAACCTATTTTAATATTAGGATATACTCCTGTTGAAATGGTGCCGCAGCTTCATAAATTTGATATTTCACAATGTGTTTATTCATTAGAATATGCCGAAAAATTATCCGCCCATGCAGTATTTCACAGCGTTATAATCAAAGCCCACATAAAGCTTGATACGGGCATGTCACGCCTTGGCTTTAACTGTAAAAATGACGATTTGTGCGAACTTTCGGACGCTTTAAAATCAGCGAAACTTCCGAATCTCATCTGTGAGGGTGTTTTCACCCATTTTGCCGTTGCTGACAGAAGCAAAAATGAAGAAGACGGCTTCACGCAAAAACAATATGATTTATTTATAAAAGCCTGCGACCGTTTTAAAGAAATGGGCTTTAATGACGCCCTATTCCATTGCTGTAATTCAGCGGGCACCATTTTAGATAACGATAAGCATTTAGATATGGCGCGTGGAGGCATTTCACTTTACGGTCTTTCACCTTCAAGCAATTTAAACTTGGAGGATGACCTTATTCCAGTAATGACTGTAAAATCGGTCGTTTCACTTGTAAAAGAAATTAGTGCAGGTGATACCGTAAGCTATGGTCGTACATTTAAGTGTGAAAAGCCGATGAAAATTGCAACAGTTACCGCAGGCTATGCTGACGGTTATCCCCGTTTGCTTTCCAACCAAGGCTATGTTTACATTAACGGTCACCGCGCCGATATTGTCGGCAGGGTTTGTATGGACCAAATGTGTGTTGACGTTACCGACATTCCCGACGTTAAAATGGGTGACGAGGTGTTGCTTTTCGGTAAGGATTTAAAGGTTGATGCTTTAGCCGACCTTTGCGGCACAATTAACTATGAAATTGTTTGTGGCATATCGCCACGCGTTCCCCGCGTTATTTTAAAATAATAAAGGGTGGCTTTATGAAAAAATACATTTTATCATTAGACGAAGGCACAACCAGCGCCCGTGCAATCTTATTTGACAAAAACGGCAACGCTGTATCTACTGCACAGCACGAATTTACCCAAATTTACCCAGCAGGCGGTTATGTTGAGCATAACCCGTTAGAATTGTATTCGGCGCAGTATTCTTCATTAATTGAAGCAATAACCAAAATTGATGCTGACCCACAAGAAATTGCCGCCATTGGCATTACCAACCAACGCGAAACGGTGGTTGTGTGGGACAAAAACACAGGAGAGCCTGTATACAATGCAATAGTATGGCAATGCCGACGCACAGCTGAAATTTGTGATGAATTAAAGGCGCAGGGCTTGGAGGAATATATAACCAAAACCACAGGTCTTAAAATTGACGCTTATTTCAGCGGCACTAAAATTAAATGGATTTTAGATAACGTAAAAGGCGCGCGGGCAAAAGCTGAGAAAGGCGATTTACTTTTCGGTACAATTGATACTTGGCTAATTTGGAAATTGTCAGGCGGTAAAATTCACGTTACCGATTATACCAACGCATCCCGCACAATGTTTTTCGACATACATAAGCTTTGTTGGGATAAAAAGCTGTTAGAAATTTTAACCATTCCCGAAAGTATGTTGCCCGAGGTTAAATCTTCAAGCGAAATTTACGGCTATATAAACATTATGGGCGCCGACATTGCAATTTCAGGTATTGCAGGTGACCAGCAAGCTGCCCTTTTCGGTCAGCGCTGTTTTAATGAGGGTAGCGTAAAAAACACCTACGGTACGGGTTGCTTCTTGCTTATGAACACAGGCAAAACCGCTTATGACAGCAAAAACGGACTTTTAACCACCGTTGCCGCAAGTATAGGTAACGACGTGCAGTACGCACTTGAGGGTAGCGTATTTGTAGGCGGCGCAGTTATTCAGTGGCTAAGAGATGAATTAAAGCTTATTAATAGCTCACCCGAAAGCGAAAAATACGCCCTTAAGGTCAAGGACACAAACGGGGTTTATATTGTCCCCGCTTTTGCAGGGCTTGGCGCACCTTATTGGGATATGTACGCCCGCGGTACAGTTTGCGGTTTAACCCGTGGCAGTAACAAAAACCATATTATACGCGCCTGTCTTGAAGCTATTGCTTACCAAACAAACGACCTTTTACTAGCGCTTAAAAACGATACAAGCTTACCGATAAGCAGCATTCGTGCCGACGGCGGCGCATCACAAAACAAGTTTTTAATGCAGTTTCAGTCTAACATTTCTAATACCGAGGTTTGCTGTCCACTTAGTGCCGAAGCCACCGCTTTGGGCGCCGCATTTTTGGCAGGACTTGCAGTCGGTTTTTGGAAGGATTTAGAAGAAATTAAAGCCATTTCTTCATCCGAAACGGTTTATGTGCCCGATATGGCTGACACCGCCCGCCAAGACCTTATAAAAGGTTGGAAAAAGGCGGTTAAAGCCGCAAAAGTGTTTAGTGAGGAGTAATTTTATGGATTACGAAATTAAAAATTTCGAGGTTAAGAGCACCGATAACATTCATACTCTTAAAGGCAAAATCTATATACCCCAAGGCGAAATTAAAGGTCTTTTTCATTTAGTTCACGGTATGACCGAATATATTGACCGTTATAACCATTTGCTTTCATTTTTAGCCGAAAACGGTTATGTGGCTTTCGGTTATGACCATTTAGGTCATGGCAAAACCGCTGAAAACGATGATGAATTAGGCTTTATTGCACACAAAGACGGGTGGAAATATTTAGTAAACGACGTTGTCACCTTCACAAAAGCGGTTAAAAATATGTACCCTACGCTCCCTACCGTTTTGATGGGTCATTCAATGGGCTCGTTTATTTCACGTTTAGTTGCCGAAAGCTATCCACAAGAATACGATAAGTTTATTTTTTGCGGTACAAGCGGACCTAATCCTGCTTCATCGGCGGGGCTTTTACTTGTGAAAATTATTAAATTCGTTAAGGGTGAAAAGCATAAGTCTGATTTTCTGCAAAATATGGCTTTCGGAAGTTATAACAAAGGCTTTGAGGGCGACACACCTTACGAATGGCTTACAAAAGACCGTGATGTCATAGCAAAATATGCCGCCGATAAATATTGCACCTTCCGCTTTACCGTGTCAGCAATGGGTGACCTTATGCAATTGCTTTCAAAATGCAACCGCAACGCTTGGTTTAAAACGGTTGACAGCACAAAACCCATTTTTTTAATTTCGGGTGATAAAGACCCCGTTGGCAATTACGGTAAGGGTGTTAAAATTGTTTATGATAGGCTTATTAAAAACGGCAAAAAATGTGATATTAAGCTTTACGAAAACTGCCGCCACGAAATACATAACGATAGCTGTAAAGATGAAATGTTCAGTGATATTTTAAAATTTATTAAATAGAAAAAATGCGTTAGAAATTTTAAACTTCTAACGCATTTTTGTTTGTATTGATATTTCAAATTATAGTTTATCGCTCGGTTAAATTGGCGGCACATCGTAGGGACAATTCACGAATTGTCCGTAAAACTTGGCAAATATCTGGCGGGCGATCAAAAATCGCCCCTGCGAAATACACAATTTAATTGTTCTATAATTCTGAATTACGCATTACGAATTCCGAATTTCGCGTAAGCGATAAACCCCAATTTATTTCTTAATTTGGCTTTCAATAATTAAAAGTCGGTTATATTTTGCAACGCGGTCGCTTCTACAAGGAGCACCCGTTTTTATTTGTCCCGCATTTGTCGCTACCGCCAAATCCGCGATTGTAGTGTCTTCACTTTCGCCTGAACGGTGTGAAATCACCGCAGTATATCCGTGCTTTTTAGCAAGGGCAATAACGTCAAGGGTTTCGGTTAAAGTGCCAATTTGATTAAGCTTAATTAAAATCGAATTACCGCAGTTTTCACGAATACCTCTTGAAAGACGCTTATAATTAGTTACAAACAAATCATCACCCACAAGCTGTAACTTGTCGCCAAGACGATTTGTAAGCTTTTTCCAGCCGTCCCAATCCTCCTCTGCAACACCGTCTTCAATTGAAATTATAGGATATTTTTCACACAACGCTTCGTAATAAGCAATAAGCTCGTCAGCGGTCATTTTTTGCTGTCGCTTAGGCATTAAATATTCGCCGTTTTTATACCATTCACTTGAAGCAACGTCCAACGCAATTTTAATATCGTTTGTGGTGTAACCCGCTTCTTCGATCGCCTTTACAATAAGGGCAATTGACTCTTCATCGCTTTGTAAATCAGGTGCAAAGCCCCCCTCGTCCCCTACGCCTGTTGCCTTACCGTTTTGCTTTAAAATTTTGCCGAGGGTATGATAAATTTCAACACATTGGCGAAGACCTTCAGCAAAAGTTTTTGCGGTATAAGGAATAATCATAAATTCCTGAATATCAATATTATTTGCCGCGTGTGCACCGCCGTTTAAAATGTTCATCATAGGTCGAGGCAAAACGGTGGAATTAATACCGCCAAGATAACGGTAAAGCGGCATTTTTTTAGAATTTGCAACCGCCTTTGCAACAGCTAGCGACACAGCCAAAATCGCATTAGCGCCAAGACGCGATTTATTAGGTGTGCCGTCAAGGTTTATAAGCAATTCATCAATTTTACGTTGATTAACACTTTCACAAGCGGTTAAGGTACGAGCAATTTCGCCGTTAATGCTTTCAACCGCACTCTTAACACCCTTACCAAAATAACGGTTTTTGTCACCGTCACGCTTTTCGTGGGCTTCAAACATACCTGTTGACGCACCCGACGGTGAGATTGCAAAGCCACTTGACATGTCAGAAAGCACAACCTTTGCCGCTACCGTTGGGTTGCCGCGCGAGTCTAAAACCTCATAACCATAAACGCCAATTATCTTGATTTTTTCCATAATTTTCACCTTTTCAAGTTTTTTAAATATTTTTCCCTAAATATTTAAAATTACTATTTAATTTTAATTTATTTTGTGTTATAATGCAAGATGAATTATTATATATAAAGGATTTTTCTAATGGATAATATAAATAACCAACCAAAAGAACAGGGTTACAACATAATTTGCGGAAGAAATCCTGTCTTGGAAGCTGTACGTTCAGGCCGTGAAATTGACCGCTTGCTCGTTGCACACGGTGTTAGCGGCGGCAGCGTTACCGCTATTATTGCAAAGTGTAAACAAAAGGGCATTTTAATTAAAGAGGTTAGTCCCCAAAAGCTTGACTATTACTGCGGCGGCGCAAACCACCAAGGTGTTGCGGTGCTATTTGCCGAACAGGAATATTCCACTGTCGAGGATATTTTAGCAAAAGCAGATGAACTCGGCGAAAAGCCTTTTATAATTATTTGCGACGAAATTGAAGACCCGCATAACTTGGGCGCAATTATTCGTACCGCTGAAGCCTGCCGTGTTCATGGTATTATAATTCCAAAACGTCGCAGTGCTTCACTTAACGCCACCGTTGCTAAAAGCGCTTGCGGTGCGCTTGAATATATGAAGGTTGCCCGTGTTACGAATATTCCAAACACCATTGACGAATTAAAGGAAAAAGGCGTTTGGGTGTTTGGTGCCGATATGGACGGCGACGATTACCGCCAAATTGACTTTGACTGCCCGACCGCCTTGGTTATTGGTAACGAGGGTAAGGGCATTGGCACACTTACCGCAAAAAAATGCGACCAAATTATTTCACTTCCTATGAAGGGCAAAATTAATTCGCTTAATGCGTCGGTCGCTGCAGGAATTTTAATGTACGAGGTTTTAAGAAAAAGACCATAATTAACATACATCACAGGACGGAGAATTATAAATGAAATTCTTTTCAAAAAATAAGGAACCTGACGATTTATATTTAATCGAAGATGACGAGATAATTCCCATAAAGAGCCCTGCGCCCGAAAACCCCAACGTTTTAACGGTAGACGAGCTTTTGGGAAGGCACACTCACAGGACCGAAAACGCAAAAAGCACGGGTGCATTGGATTCACTTAAAAAACGAATGCTTAATGCCAACGGTAAAATAGAGGAAGAGACTAAAATAGAAAAAACGGTTGAGCCTAAAGTCGAAATTAAAGAAGAACCCAAAGCCGAAGCAAAGCCCATTGCTACAAATAAGGACGACGGCAAAACCTTGCTTGAAAAATGCCGACCCTATATTTTGGACGAAAAGGGCAAGGATACCTCAAAGGATATTCCACCTGCTTACAAATTGGAATCGGTTGCGGATATACTTCGCAAGGACAACGAAAACGCTGTTGACAGCTTTAACCAAAAGTATGATTTTGAAGCCGACTATCTAGGTAGATACGTTGAAAAGAAATTAGCTGAGGAAAAAGCGGCTGAAAAAGTAACGCAGCAACCATCTAAAAAAACCGCCACAACCGAAACTATACCCATAACCGCAATTAAAAATGCGCAAACCAACGTGGCGTTTACCATTTCGGACATTGACCCACTAGAAAAAACTACAGTTATTGAGCCGATAAAAGAAAACCCCAACGCTACCATAACATTTACCCCCGTTGCAAACGGTGATACTGCCCCTGTTATTATGGTGAGCAGTAAAACCCAACAGCTTGACTTAACGGGCGAAATGGCAGTTATGGAGGATATTTCGTCAAATTCCCCTGCTAGCCGTGTTGAGCTTGAAAAAAGCGATTTTGACGATTATGTACCACCAAGCGAAATTAAGTCAGATATTGATTCTAAACGCTTTATTCGAAGCTTTTCAATTAAAAAACGTAATTACTTTTTAGCAACTGCCGTTTCGGTTTTGTTTGCGTTTTTACTTTTAATAATAAAAATGCCCTTTATGACGGGCGCGGTGCTTTCCCAAACCAAAACCACAATGATTATTTGCACCGTATTTTTAGGAATTATTGCAGCCATTAACGGCGATATGTTTTTATCACTTCCCAATTTATTTAAAAAGCGTTCAGACGCTGATGTTTTAGCCTCCCTTTCAACCATATTTGTATTAGGCTACAGCATTTTTGGAATAATAAACGGTGAAATTATTACCGACCTTTGCTTACTTTGCGGTGCTTCGCTTGTAGTGCGTGCAATCGGCAAATTTCAAAAATATTCTTACTTGCTTTCAAACCTTAAGCAAATAACCAAAAAGTCGCCCAAAAAGGCAGTACGTCTTTTAAATGACCCAACAATTACCTATGCAATGGCAAAAAATTCTATTGAGGGTGACACGCTTATTGCCACACCTCAGCAAACCGACCGTATTGAAGATTATATTAAATATTCAACCTATGGTACCTTTTTAAACGGAAAGCTGCCAATTATTATTATGGTTTCACTTTTGCTGTCGGCACTTACACTTTTAGCCGCAACCAAAAATTTCGGCAATATTTTTGACGGTATATACGCCGCAGCTGCCATACAATGCTTCGCCTCAATGCCGGCAGTTTTCCTTATTGATAATTTGCCACTTTTTAAGGCGGCTAAAAAGCTTAACTCGCAAGGCGCTATGATTTCGGGCAAAGCAGGTGCCGAGCATATCGAGCTTGCAAACGCTATTGTTTTGAATTCGGACGATTTGTTCCCCGCAGGTACCGTTACCCTTCATAATATGAAGGTTTTGTCCGAAAATAATATGAGCGACACTATTTTATCTGCCGCATCATTAACACGTGAGCTTTCAAGCCCCTTGTTTAACGTTTTCCGTGAAATTGCAGGGGATGAAAATATGCAAAACCTCCCCGTTTGCGATACCGTAAAATACGAAGAACGAATGGGTATTTCGGGTTGGGTTGATAATCAGCTTTTGTTTGTTGGCAACCGTACCATTATGGAAGCCCACGGTATTACTGTTCCCGATATTGAAACAGACCGCAAAATTTTAAGAAGCGGTTACTTTCCTGTTTACGTTGCTTCAAACGATACGGCAGTTGCACTTTTAATGGTGCAGTATTCGGTAAGCCCTGCCGTTTCTAAGGAACTTCACAATCTTACCAAAATTGGTGTCACCCTTTTAATTAACAACACCGACCCCAACCTTTCAAGCGAAATGATATGCGATTATTTGGGTCTTTATGAGGATTCGGTTATGGTTATGACCGCCGCAGGCTGTAATATGTATAAAAATACATCTACACCTGTTGAAAGCTGTTCTGCCCCTGCCGTATTCCGCGGCAAACCGATTTCGCTTGCAAAAATACTTAATTGTGCTAACCGCATTCGACGTAGTAATACCGCCCTTACGGTAATGTACATTTTAACTGCTGTGCTTGGTATATTGACCTTTGCGTATACCTCATTTGCGGCGACCGACACCTTAATGAGCGGTGCGACAATTCTACTTTACGCAGTTGCTTCAACCTTATTGTCACTTATTATTTACCTTACACAAAAACCATAGACGAGGTGCTATTTTATGTCTGAAAACAAAAAATTTTATATCACAACCGCCATTGCGTACACTTCACGCAAACCGCACATCGGCAACGCTTATGACATTGTTTTAGCCGATATGATTGCCCGTTACAAAAAAATGCAGGGATATGACGTGTTTTTAATGACCGGTTCGGATGAACACGGCCAAAAAATTGAAGAATATGCCAACGCTGCAGGCATTTCACCTAAAGAATACGTTGACGGCGTTTCCGACCAAATTAAAGAGGTTTGGAATTCACTCAACACCGATTATGACAAATTTATCCGCACAACTGATGCCGACCACGAAGCCGCTGTTCAAAAGATTTTTACAAAGCTTTACGAACAGGGCGACATTTACAAGGGTCATTACGAGGGTAAATACTGTGTTCCCTGTGAATCCTTCATCCCCCCTTCACAGTTAGTTGACGGCAAATGCCCCGACTGTGGCAGAGAGGTTATTGATGCAAAAGAAGAAGCGTATTATTTCAGACTTAGTAAATATCAAGATAGATTATTAGAATATTACGAACAAAACCCAAATTTCATCCTTCCTGAATCCCGCAAGAATGAAATGATAAACAACTTCTTAAAGCCCGGTCTTACCGACCTTTGCGTTTCACGTTCAACCTTTAAATGGGGTATTCCTGTTGAATTTGACCCCAAGCACGTAACATACGTTTGGATTGACGCTTTATCAAACTATATTACAGGCATTGGCTATAACCCCGAAGGCAGTACCGAACAGTTCCAAAAGCTTTGGCCTGCTGATTTGCACGTTATCGGTAAGGATATTGTACGTTTCCACACAATTTATTGGCCCATTATTTTAATGGCGCTTGGTCTTCCACTTCCAAAGCAGGTTTTAGGTCATCCTTGGGTGCTTGTTGGCGAAGACAAGATGAGTAAGTCAAAGGGTAATGTAATCTATGCTGATGAGCTTGCAAAGCGTTTTTCTACCGACGCGGTAAGGTATTACCTTTTATCTGAAATTCCCTTTGCACAGGACGGCACAATTACCTACGAAAGCTTTATTAACAAGTTTAATGCTGATTTGGCAAATACACTTGGCAACCTTGTTAACCGTTCGGTTGCTATGACAAATAAATACTTTGACGGTAAGGTTAGCTACAAAGAATGTGATAACGAATTTGATAGGGACCTTATTGCCACCGCTAAAGAATCTATTGAAAAATATCACAGCCTTATGGATATTTACCGCAATGCCGATGCAGTTAATGCGGTTATGAACCTTGCAAAGCGCTGTAACAAGTATATTGATGAAACTACACCTTGGTCGCTTGCTAAGGACGAGGCACAAAAGGACCGCTTGGAAGCCGTTTTATATAATTTGCTTGAATGCATTCGCCTTTTAGGTATTATGCTTACACCAATTATGCCTGAAAGCTGTGACAGTATTAAAGCACAGCTTAATGAAAACAATACTGCACTTACCTTTGGCGAGGTTAAGGAATATGCTGTGGGCACCGCAACACCCTTGTTTGCAAGAATTGACGCTGAAAAGGTTTTGGCTGAAATTGCCGCCGAACAGGAAGCCGCAAAAAAAGCAGCCGAAGAAGCTGCTGCAAATGTCATAACTATGGACGAAATAGGTATTGAAGATTTTGCAAAAATTGAACTTAAAGCCGCTAAAATTATAAACTGCGAGCCTGTACCCAAGGCTAAAAAACTTTTAAAACTCACGCTCAATGACGGCAACCGCAACCGTACCGTTGCTTCGGGTCTTGCAAAATTCTATAAACCTGAAGAGCTTGTTGGAAAAACTGTTATTTTGGTTTCAAACCTTAAAAAAGCCACCCTTTGCGGTATCGAGTCTGAAGGTATGATTCTAGCCGCCGACTGCGGTGAAGACGATGTTAAGGTTATCTTCCTTGACGATATCCCCGCAGGCAGCAAAATCAGGTGAGCAATTTGGAAAATCTGATTTTTGACACCCACGCACACTATGAGGACCCCGTTTTCGAAGAAAATTTTGACAATCTTATTAGTGAAATGAAAAATGCAGGGGTTGGCGGTATAATAACCTGCGGTTGTGATAAAGAAAGCAGTTTAAAGGCATTAGCACTTGCCGAAAAGTACGACATTGTTTATGCCGCTGTAGGTATTCACCCAGGAAACGTTGACAGTGGCACAACTATTGCCGATATACGTGAGCTTGCAAACCACCCAAAATGTGTTGCAATTGGCGAAATTGGGCTTGATTATTATTGGCGACAGGATAACAAACCCCTTCAGCACGAAATTTTAAAGGAACAACTTGAACTTGCAAATGACCTTCAGTTACCCGTTTTATTCCACGACCGTGATGCCCACGCAGACACGCTCCAAATTTTAAAGCAGTATAAACCCAAAGGTGTGGTGCACGCCTTTTCGGGCAGTGTCGAAATGGCACGCGAAGTTATAAAACTAGGGTTACACATCGGTGTTGGCGGTGTGCTTACATTTAATAATGCACGTGCTTTGCCAAATGTTGTGCGTGATACCGAAATTTCCAAAATTTTACTCGAAACCGACGCCCCGTATTTAGCACCTGTTCCATTTCGTGGCAAGACAAATCATTCTGATCATCTTCATTTTGTTGCCGAAAAAATGGCAGAAATTAAAAAAATTACCAAAGATGAAGTTTTAGCGCAAACCTTTAAAAACGCAAAAAATTTATTTAAAATTTAGAATAAACACCCCGTTTTCTACAAAAAATAACTATGAAAGCGGGGTGTTAAAAATGGAAAACAAGAACAGATTTGAACAAAATAATCAAAACAGAAATGATCAAAACCGTAATGATCAGAACAAAAATAACCAAAACAAGAACGAACAGAATAGAAACGATCAGAATAAAAATAACCGATAAAAAAAGCCGCCCTTATGGGCGGTTTTTCTATGCCAATGAATATGGAAAATATAGTGTTTTATCAGTTTCAAGACCGTAAACCATTGCAGTATATTCACCTTTTTTATCCTTTTCAGAAAAACGTGCAAAGCTATCGGTCGGCACAACCGAAATATCACCCTTTTCGTTTGATGCCTTAACTTCATAAAAACCGAATTGCTTATAATAATCAATTAGTTTTTCATTCGCAGGGCGCAAAATTAGAATATCGTTTGTATCACTAATGATTTTTTCCATTAGTGCTTTGCCATAGCCTTGTCCACGGTATTTTTCTTTAACTGTAAAACCGTAAATATATTTTGCCGCTTTACCGTTAATTTCACAGGGTAATAAAAAGCACATTGCTACCGTTTCACCATCTATTCGTAAAGTTTTTATATTATCATAACACAAATCAAACAACTTTACGGTAAACGGGCCATCATGGAAGGCGTTATCATAAAGTCTCATACAAGCAAGCTTCAACGGACGACAACGGTATTTCTGAAGCAAAATTTCAGGCTTATAAGAAAGCTTTGCTTTGCGAAGCCCCTCAAGACCCATATCGTCCTCACGGTTGATATAATGATAATCAGTTAAGGTTTTTGCAAATTCATTATTAATTACCGTATACGCGGTTGCGTAGTCCTTAAGTGCTTTTTCAATATGAATGTCAAAAACGCTGTCGTTAATAGGTGAGCCGAGGGTAAACGCAACCACCTCACCGTCAACGTAAATTGCACCGCCCTTTGCATTTAAAATAAGCATATTATCTATAATAGTTTTTATACCCTCTTTTTCAATTGCCATATATTCATCAAAGCGGTCGCTGTTTTCGCTGTACCACTTTTCTGCACAAGTTAATACCTCAGCCTTGTTTTCGTCATTAATAGGCTTAAAGCACCAATTATGCTGCTTTTTAAAGGCGGCAATATGATTACGCTTACTGTGGTATTTTTTACCCGCCAAATTCACAAGGTCTTCCCTTTTATAAATATAGTCAAATGCATCGCGCACAGGCGAAATATCATATTCATCAGCATAAAGGGCTTTAAATTCATTAACTTGTCCGTCATTTTGAAGCCAAAAGCGCGGCATTTCGGGGGCAGTATATTCAAAAATATGCTGCATACCCTTTTTGATGTCTATACCTATAGGCAAACTAAAGCTTTGGGTTTTCTCCTTACCCGACTTTAAAAACAGCATACCGTCCTTTATAGCAAACATATTGTTATACGCCCGTTGCCATACAATTAAGTTTATAATATTTTTTTCACAAGCAAGAATTTCATTATTATAGGTAAAGCTTTGAATTTCTTTGACGTGTTCAAGTTCAACTTTTTTAAATTCTAACATATTATTCCAAATTATAGGGGTTAAAAAGCGTGTCAAACGACACGCTTTTTAACTTAACCCGTAGTTGTATTTTCACTAGTTGTTGATGATGTACCGCTGTTTTCTTCAGGAACGGTTGCATCAGGCGTTGAAGTGCTGGGGGTTGAAGTATTACTTGATGTTTCATCCTTATCAGGCATTGTATCGGTTTTAGGTGTTTCCAAAAGCTCACCTTCGTGTGTGGTACACGCATCGGGAAGCTTAGTCTTCTTATACCAACCTATATCAATTTTTTCGCATGCATCGGTTGCCAAAAGACCTGTCTGAGCACAATAGTAACGCTTAACAACGTATTTAGACGTCGGATAATCCTTAGCGGGTAAATTCTTGTGAATTTCACCCATTACCTGACGCCAAAGCTTAGCAGCAAGGCCTGTGTTTGATGCGGGCATTTTTTGCTGTGTTTGATAGCCAACCCAAGATGAAGCAACGTAATAAGGTGAGCCGCCTACAAACCATTTATCCTTCGAATCGTTAGAGGTACCTGTTTTACCGAAAGCACGGAATTTAGTAAAAGTACCTGCCTGCGCTTTACCAGTACCATTAGGACCGTAAATAACGTTTTGAAGCATTTTATTCATAATCATTGCTGTGTCTTCACTGATTGCAACGGTGGGCTTTGTGTTTTGTTCAAGCACAATTTCACCGCGCTTGTCAGTAACCTTGGTGTAAAGGGTAGGCTCGTAATAAAAACCGCCGTTACCAAAAATTGCATAAGCCGCAGCCGATTCAATGGTGGTAATACCGTTATGTGTACCGCCAAGACCAAGAGACGAAAGGTTAGCATCATCCTGTGTTAAATGCTTAAAGCCTAATTTTTTGGTAAGGAAATTATACGAATTATTAACACCCAAGCTGTTATTTAAAATAGCAGCAGGAATGGTATTTGTTGAACGTTCAAGCGCTTCACGTGCGGTAATATTACCACGGTATTTACCATCGTGGTTGCCGGGGGTCCAACTACCATAAGAAACCTTAACGTCGTTTAAAAGTGTTGAATAATTAAGGATATTATTTTCAATTGAAGGTGCGTAAACCGCTATCGGCTTTATTGTAGAGCCGGGCTGACGTACCGCATCAATAGCATTATTAAAGCCGCGGTTGTCGGTCTTTTTGCCGATGTTACCCACAAGTGCCTTAACCTGACCGTTGTAATTAAGAATGGTCATAGCGCCGAGTAGTGGGTCGCCCTTACTGCTGGGTTTAGCAGTCTCAGCCGCCTGAAGATAATATTTTTCAGCAATTGCCTGCATTTTCATATCAACGGTTGCGTAAATTTTGTAACCGCCGCTATAGAAAAGACGTTCAGCACGGGCAATGTCATAACCGTATTTTTCAGCCAAATCCTGTGAAACATCGGTAATAAGTGCATCAATGAAGTAAGAGTTTATATCCTCGTTTGCGGTAACATCATCATTAGCCACAATTTTTACGTCCTCGTTTATTGCCTGATTATATTCTTCTTCAGTAATAAGACCCTGAGTTTTCATAAGACCCAAAACAGTTTTACGGCGTTTTGCGTTAGCCTTAGGGTTGGTATCGGGGGCGTAGTTTGTCGGACTTTTAGGGATAGATGCCAATGTTGCACATTCGGCAATTGTAAGCTCATCTACGTCCTTGTCGAAATAATAGTTTGCAGCAACCTGCACACCGTAAGTGCCGTGGCCCATTGCAATTGTGTTAAGATAACATTCCAAAATTACGTCCTTGGTATACTTTGATTCAAGATATCTGGCACGCATAATTTCGCGTACCTTACGCATTTTGGTTTTATCATCGTCGCCTGTAAGATTTTTAACAAGCTGCTGAGTAATGGTTGAACCACCCTGACGCGAGGAATAAATTGGTATAAATTCATTAATTACCGCACCTGTGGTTCGCTTCCAGTCAACACCGTAGTGGGTTTCAAAGCGTTGGTCCTCAACTGCTATATAAGCATTTGCCAAGCGTTGCGGAATACCTGTATAACCGGCTTCATTATTTTTTGCGGCCTCTTCATCATAATCAACCCACAAGCGATTATATACACCATGAAGGCGCTTATATTCTTCGTATTCACCCTTTTCATTTTCAACGTAAACAGTGGTAGTAAGGTTTAGAGTTAAATCGTTAAGGTCTTCCTCCATTGTGCCATCAACCATTGTGAAAACATAAAGCAAAACTCCGCCTAAAACAGCACAAGCACCAATGACGCAAATTAAGAAGGAGGCTAAAATAGCCCTAAAAATCTTTTTCTTTTTAGAAATAACCTTTTGGGGCGCCTCATTCTCTTGCTCAATACTCTTAGAAGAAAAAGCATTAAGGTCAAAGCTGCCTTCGCCTTCGTCCACTACGTCGTTTGAATTGGCGTAACTAAACAAATCCTTATCTTCCATAATTATCTCCAATCTTTAAGATTAATTATTCACAAGTAACCATATTATACCACAAGTAAATTACAAAATCAACTTTTCGATAGCATTTTAACAATTCTGTCACAATTTATTAAGAAAATTACTGTTTTGTCACAAAAACAACAATTGAAATTTTAGTAACATTATGTTATTATATATATGTTAAAAGGCAAAATTTGGCGTTTGCAAATCTTGCTAAAATTTTTAAAAGAAAGGATTTGTGAAAAATGGACTTTTTAATGGACATTTTGAAAGAACTTAGTTTCCTTGTAGACAATCTTTCAAACTTTTTCGAAGCAGGCGGCTGGAAATACCCTGTAATGTGGCTTATCGGCGGTATACTTATTTATCTTGCTATCCGTCACGATATGGAACCCACCCTGCTTTTACCCATGGGCTTTGGTACAATTTTGGTTAATATCCCCCTATCAGGCGCAATTGGCGAACACGGCGCACTAACAACCCTGTTTAATGCAGGTATCGCAAATGAACTATTCCCTCTTATACTATTTATAGGTATAGGCGCTATGATTGACTTTGGCCCACTGCTTACCAACCCCAAGCTTATGATTTTTGGTGCGGCGGCACAGTTTGGTATTTTCTTTACATTTTGTATGGCATCAATGTTCTTTACCCAAAACGAAGCGGCTTCTATCGGTATTATCGGTGCGGCTGACGGTCCTACCGCTATCGTTGTTGCTAACAAGCTTTTAGGTGCTGACAATGATATTACAGGCGCTATTATGGTTGCGGCATATTCTTATATGGCGCTTGTGCCTATTATTCAGCCCCCTGTTATCAAGCTTTTAACCACTAAAAAGGAACGCATGATTCGTATGCCTTACGAACAAAAGCAGGTTTCGAAACTTACTAAAATTTTATTTCCCATTGTTATTACCGTTGTTGCAGGTGTGGTTGCTCCCGAATCAGTATCCCTTATCGGTTTTCTTATGTTCGGTAACCTTATTCGTGAATGCGGTGTGCTTAACTCACTTTCAGAAACTGCGCAAAAGGTACTTGCAAACCTTATTACAATCTTCCTCGGCATTACAATTGCTTGCCAGATGGAAGCTTCAAAATTCCTCAATTTCAACACACTTCTCATTCTTGGTCTTGGTCTTTTCGCCTTCATTTTCGACACTGCAGGCGGTGTAATGTTTGCCAAGTTCTTAAACCTTTTCTTACCCAAGAGCAAAAAAATCAACCCAATGATTGGTGCGGCAGGTATTTCGGCTTTCCCAATGTCAGGCCGTGTTGTTCATAAAATGGGACTTAAGGAAGACCCACAAAACTTCTTGCTTATGCAGTCCATCGGTGTTAACGTTTCGGGTCAGATTGCGTCGGTTATCGCGGGCGGTCTTATCCTTAGCTTCTTTATGAAATAAGGGGGTAAAATCATGTTAAACAATTTAATTTTAGCTAAAAGCATTTTCAGCGACTTTAACCCCATGGCATTTGTTGACAACCTTAAATATATGCTTTCAGGTATGATTGCAATTTTCATTGTTATCGGCATAATTGTTCTTATTACTGTTATTCTTAATAAAATTTTTAGTAAGAAATAAATAATTATCAAAAAATGCGGTAGAATTTAAGTTCTACCGCATTTTTATTTGCTTTTTATTCACCTTCGGGGAAATTGAAATCCTTATTACCGTCAGGATTTTGAGGTAAACGGTTAATGTCGGCTTGATAGCTTGACTCACCGATATTTGCTCTTAAGGTTGCCTTTAAGGTTTTGCTTTCACCGCTTTCGGTCACAAAGGTAACGGTTATTATGTCACCCGCACGGCTTTGTTCAATTATATTAAGCACAACTGCATCATCATCGGTATTGACACCGTTAATTTGAACGATTGTGTCACCCTTCTTAAGCTTACCGTAAAGGTCGCTATCCTCTGCTACCGAATCAACAAGCAAGCCAACGTATTTATATTTACGAAGCTCAACCTCTATATTAGTTACTGCGTAATAAGATATGCCAAGCTTTGCACGGCTTATTACCTTACCCTCTTTAATAAGCTCTTCCACAATATATTTCATTGTAGTGGTAGGAATAGCATACCCTACTGCTTCTTGGTCGCTTGACACAACCTTGGCTGAAGTAATACCGATTACCTGACCGTACATATTAACAAGCGCGCCACCTGACGAGCCGGGGTTAATAGGACTGTCGGTTTGAATAAGACGTGCCGAATAGCTAGAAGTGGTTTGAACACGTCGGTCTACTGCAGAAACTATACCGCGTGTAATACTTGCCTTTTCGGTAGGCTCGCTTGGACAGCCTATTGCCACTACGTTTTCACCGTATATTATTTCGTCGGAATTACCAAATGTTGCCGCCTTAAAGCCGTTACCCTTAATTTTTAAAACCGCAAGGTCGCTTACCACATCGCCTGCAACGTAAACGGCGTCATATTCCTTACCGTCTTGAGTGTAAACCTTAAATTTAGGTGCCGCAACGCTTGAATAAATATGGTCGTTTGTAACAACATAACCATCTTGACTATAAATTACACCGCTGGCATAGGAAGCCGCGCCCGAAGCATTATATACAATTATACCAACCACGCTGTCCGATACCTTATCATAAACCTGTGCGGCGGTCATTTCGTCGGTTTTAGCAGGCTTTGAAGCAAGGTTAACGTTAACCTTTGGTTTAAAAACACCGTTACTTTTACCGATATAATAACCAGTAATACAAGCAGTAGCAGTTAAAATTACCATTGCCATAATTAAAGCAAACACCTTTAAACCAAGACTTGCCTTGTTTGATTTTTCGGGTACAATTTCACCAACTGTAATTGGGTTATATACTGTTGCGAATTCCTCGGTATGAAGCTGCTCAGTAACTGCTTCTTCTATTGCTTCGTTTTCACGATTATCCATAACCTCGGGTTGTTGCTCAACCTCTTTATTTTCAAAATTATCCATTACTTTCTCCTTTTGGAAGTATTACCTTAAAGGCAGTAAATTGCCCCTGACGGCTAGCAACCGAAACCTGACCCCTATGCGCCAAAACAATGGTTTTAACAAGATAAAGCCCTAGTCCCAAGCTGTTTTTAATGTCCGAACGTGATTTATCACCCTTATAAAAGCGTTCAAACACAAAGGGCAATTCACTTTCAGGTATACCGTCGCCAGTATTTTTAATTACAAAAATTATATTATCATTTTCCTGACTTAATGTAAAGGAAATTTTACCGCCGTCATTTGTAAATTTAATAGCATTATCCACCAAATTATAAACCACCTGATGAATAAGGTCACGGTCAGCTGTAATTGTAGCGTCACTTAAAGAGTCAAGACCTTCAATTTCGAAATTACCGTTTTCAACCCTTTGTTCTTGCCCGATAACAATTGAGCATACCATTTCGCTTATGCTGAAGCTTTCTTTTTTAAGCTCAACCTCGCCCGATTCAAGCTTAGAAATATCAAGCATACCGTTTACCAAACGAGAAAGGCGTTTAACCTCGCTTGATACAATTGATAAATAATATTGGTGCTTGTCTTTTGGAATTGTGCCGTCCAATATACCGTCAATAAAGCCCGAAATTGTAGTCATTGGTGTGCGCAATTCGTGCGAAACACTGCTAACAAAGCCGCGGCGCATTGTTTCAAGGCGTGAAAGCGAGTTTGTCATCATATTAAAAGATGCAGCCAATTCACCAATTTCATCATCACTTGTAACGGGTATACGCTTTGAAAAATCGCCCTTTGCCATTGCTTTTGCCGCATCGGACATATTTTTAAGTGGCTTTGCCATACGGTAGGTTATAAAAATTGAAAGGCAAAACATAATTAAAACGGGTATTATTGCCACCCTTACAAAAAGCTTTGTCATGGTGCGCATAAGCCCTTCGACCTGCTCCATAGGTGCGGTTGCAAAAATGTAATAAGTTTTGTCAGCGTCAACTGAATTTGCCGCCACACAATAAGGGTTAATATACATATCCAAATTGTCCACAACAGGTCTTTTACCATCTACCGCACGAGTTATTACCTCTTTGGGTATGATATATGAGGAATGAAGGCATTTGGCTTCTTTTTGCCATTCGTCACAGGCACAAACCAACACCGTACCGTTTTCATCGGTTACAAACATATCAGCACCGATAACGCTTGAAAGTGCGCGTGAAATAGGCAAAAATTCCCCCGTCATATCACCGTCACTGCTTTGCGACACGGTATCAGCCACCTGAACACAGCTTTGCTTAAGTGACTTATATGTGTTATTCACCGCATAATTATTTAGCACAACACTTAAAAGCATTAAAATAACAAATAAGCTTGCACATATTGTAATGCCCATAACCAAAAAATATCTTTTAAAAAGGCGAAGTCTCATATATTATTTAACCTCAAATTTATAACCTACGCCCCACACGGTTTTAAGTGACCATTCAGTTGAAATATTTTCAAGCTTTTCACGAATTCTTTTAACGTGAACATCAACCGTGCGTGAGTCACCATAATAATCAAAGCCCCAAACCTCATCTAAAAGCTGGTCACGGGTATAAACTCGGTTGGGATTACTTGCAAGGTGATAAATAAGTTCCAATTCCTTGGGCGGCGTATCAATTATTTTACCGTCCACCTGAAGCTCATAATTTGTAAGGTTAATTCTTAGCTTATCGTATACAACCTCTTCAACTGTGGCTTTTTCTCCACCGTTAGTACGGCGAAGCACCGCTTTAACACGCGCCATAACCTCTTTAGTATCAAAAGGCTTTGTAACATAATCGTCAGCACCAAGCTCAAGCCCCAGTATTTTATCAAAGGTTTCGCCCTTGGCGGTAAGCATAATTATCGGCACGTTGGACTCCTTCCTTATTTGGCGGCAAACCTGCCAGCCGTCAAATTTAGGAAGCATAATATCAAGTAAAATTAAATCCGGCGTAAAGGTTTTAGCAAAATCGATTGCTTGCTGACCGTCATAAGCCGCCATTGTTTTATAACCTTCCTTTTCAAGATAAAGGCGCAAAAGCTCGCAAATATTTTGGTCGTCGTCAACAACTAAAATCTTTTCTTCCATATATATCCCTACTTTCAACCTGATTTTAACACAAATATATAGTAATAGTATTAAAAAAATATGAATTTTTTATAACCTGTAAAAAAAGACTGCCCCGTTACCGAGGCAGTCAGCTGCACAAAAAGAATTATTCTGCTGATTCTTCCTTCATTTTTGCGAAGCATTCGCTGCAATACACAGGACGGTCGTCGCGGGGAAGGAACGGAACCTTAGCCACACCACCGCAAGCTGCACATACAGCTTCGTGCATCTCCCTTGGTGCCTTTCCAGCATTTTTGCGTTTGTCGCGGCAGGGTTTGCAACGCTGCGGTTCATTTACAAAGCCTTTGGATTCGTAAAATTCCTGTTCTCTCGCAGTGAATACGAATTCTTCTCCGCAGTCCTTGCAAACTAGTGTTTTGTCTTCAAACATTTTTTCTTACCTCACTTGGTATATTTTTCTTAGCCCGGGACGGAATTACACCGACATCTTTGTTTACAACGTTCTTCTTTTTTAAACTACACGAGCATATATAATAACAGTCAAGCTGTTATTTCTTTAGTTTTTTGCGAATACGCGAAAGCGCATTATCGACCGATTTTTCGGTGCAGTTAAGACTTTCAGCTATATTGGCATAGGACATACCCGCCAAAAACATTTGCAAAACCTCAAATTCCATTTTTGAAAGTTCAAGCTTAATGCTTTGGGTTAGGCTTTCATAATCCTCTTTTTCAATTATAATTTCTTCGGGGGTTAGATTATCACTTATATCTGCCCCCTCTAAAGAGGAAAGCATTTCATTGGGTATATTCCTTTGCGCGCCGTTTTTTCGTGCAAAGGAAATAACTGCCCTTTTTATACAAAGTGAGGCAAAAGTCGAAAAAGAAGACTTTTGCGAATCGTAGTTTTTAATGGCATTATAAAGCGCAATTGTTGCTTCCTGTACGGCATCGTCAACATGAGGCGCCGGCAAATAGCACTTAACGGTTGCGACAATTAAAGGCGTATAATGTTCGATTATATGCGGGAGTAATTGATACTCACCTTCATTTATAAGCTTAATAGCCAACTCTTCGGAAATTGTTTGGCCATTTTCAACAATAATATTCCTCATTTGTTCACCAATTTAAGCGTTCTTGCCCATTCGTATAACATAATACATTAAGTTTTTCAACTTGTCAAGCATTTTTTTATAATGTTGCAATTTCCTACAGTTTTATGTTGACAAATAAGTATAAAATATATATTATATAGTCTAGAAAGTGAGGTTATAACAATGCACAATGAAAAATACCTACTTTGGTGTGAAAAAGCCACCAAGGACCCCGATTTAACTTACGAATTAAAAGCAATGGCAGAAAATGACGAGCTTATTTCCGACGCCTTTTATACAGAGCTTGAATTTGGCACCGCAGGTCTTCGCGGTGTTATTGGTGCGGGTACAAACCGAATGAATATTTACACCGTTGGTCAAGCATCACAAGGTCTTGCAGATTATGTAAATTCGGTTACCAAAAACGGTACTGTTGTCATTGGTTATGACAGCCGTATTAAATCCGACGTGTTTGCAAAAGCAAGCGCTGAAATTTTTGCCGCAAACGGCTTAAAGGTTTATATGTATAGCGAGCTTATGCCTACCCCAATGGTTTCGTTTGCAATTCGCCGTTTAAAATGTGATGCAGGCGTTATGGTAACTGCAAGCCACAACCCCGCAAAATATAACGGATATAAAGCATACGGTCCCGA
Source organism: Clostridia bacterium (assembly GCA_017623315.1). Classification (GTDB taxonomy): domain Bacteria; phylum Bacillota; class Clostridia; order Oscillospirales; family Acutalibacteraceae; genus UBA737. The sequence continues at coordinate 26,493 of JAGAPJ010000124.1, forward strand.
CGGCACACAGTTAGCACCCGAAGCGGCTGATTATGTGCTTTCTATTATGCAAAGCGTTGATGCCTTCACAGGTGTTAAATCGATGGATTTTGACCTTGCAGTTAAAGAAGGTAAAATTGAATATATTGGCGATGATATTATAAATGAATATCTTGAGGCTGTTAAAACACAGCAAATCGAGCCTACACTTGATATGTCAAACCTTAAGGTAATATATTCCCCATTAAACGGTACAGGCAACAAGCCCGTGCGTGAAATTTTAAAGCGTACTGGTGTTTCGGATGTTACGGTTGTACCCGAACAGGAATTACCCGACGGCAACTTCCCGACTGCCCCCTACCCCAACCCTGAAATTCGTCAGTCGTTTGAATGTGCGCTGAAATTAGCCGAAACTGTTCCTGCCGATTTACTTCTTGCCACCGACCCTGACTGTGACCGTGTTGGTATTGCAGTAAGACAAAACGGCGAATATCAGCTTTTAACAGGTAACGATGTTGGCGCAATTATGCTTTATTACATTTTGTCACGCAAAACCGCAAACGGCACGTTGCCCAAAAATCCTATCGCCGTTAAAACTATTGTAACTTCCGAGCTTTGCCAAAGGATTTGCGACGACTTTGGCTGTCAGCTTATAAACGTGCTTACAGGCTTTAAGTTTATTGGTGAACAAATTTCAATTTTAGAAGCTAAAAACGAAGAAGAACGTTTTGTTTTAGGCTATGAAGAAAGCTATGGCTATTTAGCTGGTGCACATTGCCGTGATAAAGACGCCGTTGTGGCTTCAATGCTTATTTGCGAAATGGCAGCATATTATAAAAACGAAGGCAAAACCCTTATTGACGTATTAAACGAAATTTACGACAAATACGGTTATTACTATTGCAGTCAAACCAGCTTTACATGTGAAGGTCAAAGCGGTATGGCAAAAATTAAGGGCATAATGGATGATTTGCGTAATAATCCGCCTAAAGAAATTAATGGAAGTAAGGTTATTAAGGTTAACGATTATAAAACCTCGATTTCTTATAATCTTGAAACTGAGGAACAAACCAAAATCGACCTTCCCGCTTCAAACGTGTTGTCATATTTCTTGGACGACGGTTGCAGCTTTATTGTTCGTCCTTCTGGTACCGAGCCTAAAATTAAGCTTTACGTTGGCGCGGTAGAAAGCACACACGAAAAATCACTTGAAAAGCGTGCTTCTTTACAAAAAGCCGCTACCGAGCTTTTAGGATTTTAAAATATTACAAAAGGGGTGGCATTGCTACCCCTTATTTTAAGGAGAAATTATGAACGTTACACAGGATATTAAATACATTGGCGTTAACGACCGCGAAGTTGATTTATTTGAAGGTCAATATAACGTTCCTAACGGAATGGCTTACAATTCATATTTAATAATGGATGAAAAAATTGCCGTTGTTGACACGGTTGACGCTCGCTTTACTGAAAAATGGCTTTTAAACCTTGAAAACGAGCTTTCAGGCAAAAGCCCCGATTACCTTATTGTTCAGCATATGGAACCTGACCATTCGGGCAGTATTAAAGCCTTTTGTGACAAATACCCCGAAACCGCAGTTGTTGCAAACGCTAAAGCCTTTAATATGATTAAAAACTTTTTCGGCACCGATTTGAGTGACCGCCAAATTGCCGTGGGTGAAAACGATACCTTGAATTTAGGCAAGCACACCCTTACCTTTATCACCGCACCTATGGTACATTGGCCCGAGGTTATTATGACCTATGACAGCACCGACAAGGTTTTATTTTCGGCTGACGGCTTTGGTAAATTCGGCGCGTTTGACTGCGAGGAAGAATGGCTTGACGAAGCAAGACGTTATTATATAGGTATTGTAGGTAAATACGGCGTGCAGGTAAATGCCGTGTTAAAAAAAGCGGCAAGCCTTGACATTAAAACAATTTGTGCGCTTCACGGCCCTGTTTTAACAGGCGATTTAACCCCCTACCTTGCCACTTATACCAAATGGGCAACCTATGAGCCTGAAGCAAACGGCGTTTTAATTGCTTATACTTCAATTTACGGCAACACCAAAAAAGCCGCGCTTTTATTGGCTGATGAATTTACAGCAAACGGCGTTAAAAACGAGGTTTACGACCTTGCAAGATGCGATATTTACGAGGCAGTTGGTAAAGCATTTAAATACGATAAGGTTGTATTTGCAACCACAACCTATAATACTGATATCTTCCCCAAAATGCGTACCTTTATTGAATATTTAACCGCGCGTAATTTCCAAAACCGCACGGTTGCATTTATTGAAAACGGCAGTTGGGGACCAATGGCAACAAAGGTAATGAAAAATATGCTTGAAAGCAGCAAAAACCTTACGGTTTGCGAAAACAACGTAACAGTTTTATCAGGCGTAAACGAACAAACCGAAATTGCAATTAAAAACCTTGCAAACGAGCTTTCCAAATAATTTTAAACGGCAGATTTTTCTGCCGTTTTATTTTTTGACACAATTTCAAATTATAGTTTATCGGGCGGTTAAATTTTAAGAAATTGTAGGGGACGATGCCCACATCGTCCCGCAAGAATTATGATTAAGCACAAACGGGGCGATGTGGGCATCGCCCCCTACGTATTATATCAGTTTGATTGCACATCGTAGGGACAGGCCTCCCGGACTGTCCGTTAAATTAGGCAAATTGCTGACGGACAATCATGGACGCTTGTCCCTACAAAATTTCAATACAGTCTGTGCGATAAACCCCAATTTTTCCTCTTGACAAAACGGTCTACATCGTGTAGAATAAAGTTGGTCTACAGGATGTAGAACGGAGGTAAAAATTATGAATATTTATCAAATGGGGGCTATTGAAGCCCGTTTTGCCGACATTGTTTGGCAAAGCGAACCAATTTCATCTGCCGTGCTTTGTAAAACTGCTGAAAAGGAATTTGGTTGGAAAAAATCAACAACCTATACCGTTTTAAAACGCCTTTGCGAAAAAGGTATTTTTAAAAATGAAAACGGCTGTGTTTCTTCGCTGATTTCAAAGGAAGAATTTTATTCACACCAGAGCGAACGCTTTGTAAGTGAAAACTTTGGCGGTTCTCTCCCCGCTTTTATTGCCGCCTTTACCGCAAAAAATAACCTTACACGTGAACAAATTGCTGAATTAAGGGAAATGATTGATAAATTTGAGGAGGAATAAATATGACTGATTTATTTCTTGCCATACTTAATATGAGCATTACCGCATCATATATTGCTTTAGCGGTAATTTTGTTTCGTTTTTTGCTTCGCAAAGCCCCAAAAACCTTAACCGTTTTAATGTGGGCGGCGGTTGGTATTCGGCTCATACTCCCCTTTTCCTTTGAAAGTATATTCAGTCTAATCCCAAGCGCAAAAACAGTACCCGAAAACATTATTTATGCCACTACACCATATATCGACAGCGGTATTTCATACTTAAACCAAACCGTAAACCCGATAATTTCAAATAGCTTTTCACCTAATCCGACAGATAGTGTAAACCCCTTGCAAATTTGGCTATTTATTGCCGCTATCGTTTGGGTTGTTGGTATTATAGCAATGCTTGTTTACACACTTATAAGTTACCTTAAAATTGAAATAAAGGTACGTGAAGCAGTTAAATTACAGGAAAATATCTACCTTTGTGATAATATCGCCTCACCTTTTATATTAGGTGTTATAAAACCGAAAATTTACTTGCCGTCAAGCATTAATGAAAGCGATATAGAATTTGTAACCGCACACGAAAAAGCGCATATTAAACGGCTTGACCATTTATGGAAACCACTAGGCTTTTTACTGCTTACAATTTATTGGTTTAACCCTATTTTGTGGGTAGCTTTTGTGCTTCTTTGCAAGGATATTGAGCTTGCCTGCGATGAAAAGGTTATAAAGCAAATGGGCGCTGAAATTAAAAAGCCCTATTCCGAAGCGCTTTTAAACTGCAGTGTGCAAAAACACCTTATTACCGCCTGTCCCCTCGCTTTTGGTGAAACAGGGGTTAAAGGTCGTATAAAATCGGTGCTTAATTATAAAAAACCGACTGTGTGGATTATTGCCTTTTGCCTTATTTTAAGCATTGTGCTTGGCGTTTGCTTTTTAACCAACCCTAAAAGTAACACCATTATGCACATTGAAGGGGTAAACTTTTCTTCCTACCTTGACAACACTATGAGCGTTCAAAAATGGGACGGTGAAACCTTTGAAAACGTAATGTCGGTAGACAAAAATATTCTAAAAAACCTTTTAAACCTTAAAATTTCTAAAAATCCCGTGTCTCTTGACCGAAGCGAAGATGGTAACCGAGATACAAGCAATACTGTTGTTTTACAAAGCGTAGAGGATTTATACCCATCTATTTATTCAAAGGTAGAAGGCTTGTATATTTCATTCAACAAGGATTTTACCGAGGTTTATATCCCCTACGGTCTCGCAAAGTTATCTTTGAGCTATCACGTAAAAGAGCCCCAAAAAGCACGCGAGCTTTATGAAAGTATGATAACATCAAATCAATACTCACGCCTACAAACCGAATATCCAGAATTTTTTGATTTAGACGTATCCGAGGGCTTAATTGTTTATATTTGTGAATGGACACCAAGCAATTACAAGTGTGCCTTAGAAAGTGCCCTTTATGACGATATTTCAGATAAAAGCTTAACCCTTATAAATGGTTGCAGTATGGCAGAAATGCGTGCAATTCTTTCAAGCTATAATGTAAAGCGTGAAAATGTAGAAATTAAAGTTGTCCACAACCTATTTTCAAGCTATCGCATAAATATTACTAAAAAATACAAACGAGAAATTGAAAAGAAATTTTGGGCTACCCCAACCTATACAGGTGTAAATGCCGACAATATATTTAAAACGGTTTATAAAGAATATATGGGGCTTTCCACTGCAAAGGGGCTAGAGGTTTACGTTTGGAAAACCGGCACAATTAGCTATCAATGCGTGCTTAAAAGCGGAAGAAATTTGGTTTATACCGATGACGAAATTTTCGCTTCAAACCCTGTTGATTTAAGTATTATGCGTACAATTTTAAGCACCTATGACATACCGCAAAACCAAATTTCATTTTGCCCTGTGGTGCACCCCGAACACCGAATTGCAATGGATAACAAAGATATTGAAAATGTAAAATATATGCTTTTCGGTCTTGCATCTTACGACAATTTCGACTTCGATGAATGGGGACTTAAAATGTCGGTAAACTTCCTTGACGGCAATGTTTTGCAGGTAGCATTTGAACACTCACAGGAACATCAAAAGCCCGTTGGTCGTCTTACCGTAACCCCCGAATATGAAATTCGTGCAATTTATAAAGATAAACCCATTTCTTTTGGCGATTATATGCGTGAGGCTTTAGGACAAAAGGACTATAAAGACAAAGTCTTTTCGTGGGACAGCGTTATTTACACCATCCCAAGCGGTGAGGTTTATACCCTTACAAGTGATTTAGACGTAACCTACGGTGAATTGCCCCTTGGCGAATATATTATTTATAAAAAAGTGCGGTTTGAAGATGAAAACGGAAATTATTCCATCCGCACCTACTGCGCCCCCTTTGCAATTATTGAATGATAAATTGGGGTTTATCGCTTACGCGAAATTCGGAATTCGTAATTCGGAATGATTGTACAAATTAAATTGCATATTCGTAGGGGCGAACTGTATTCGCCCGCAAGCCTTCCCCAGCGGTTATTCCCCTGTTAGGGGAAATGTCGCATAGCGACAAAAGGGTTCATGTTTTCGGAGAAAAAAGGTGGCGCCGTTAGGCGACGGATGAGGAGAGCATTAAAGCACTTTCTTAACAATATTCTCCTCATCCACCAACCTTGCGGTTGGTCTGACGGACTCGTCTCTCTGTCACTTCGTGACATCTCTCTCGCACTGCGAAAGAGTCTTCCCCTTCTCCGCTGGAGAAGGCTTAAATTCTACAATTAAACTCCCGATAAACTATAATTTGAAATATTAAACGGCGGTTTATACCGCCGTTTTTGTTGTCTTTCCCATATATTAGTTATTGCAATTTAAAATATATTGTTATATAATAAAATATTATTAGGAAGTTAAAAGATAAGGGATAATATGAAAAGAACGATTACAATAATTTGCTCTATTTTAGGCGGTGTAATTTTAGCACTTGCAACCGCATTTTTGCTTATAAAATTTGGCGACAAACTTTTCCCAACACAAAATAGTGGGTCCTACTTAACCGAAGAAGACCCCGTTGTTTCACAGCCCGTTTACGTACCTGAGGTAGAGCTTACCCCAACCGAATATTTAACCTTTACCTCCCCCACGCTTGAAAGCTTTAGTACAAATGAAGCTGCCGTTACCTTTAAGGGCAACGTTAAGGAGGGTAAAGAATTAAAGCTTGGTAACGAGGTTATAGCCTGTGATGAATTAGGTAATTTTGAAAAAACAGTTAATTTAAAGCACGGTAACAACACCTTTAAATTCACCTTGGGAAACGAAACCAAAACCTTTAAAATTTACCGCCGTTACATAATTATTACCTCATACACCCCCTCAAACGCTCAAACCTATTCGGCGGGTGTTAAGCTTAATGTTTCGGCAAAGGCTAAAGCAGGTGCAACCGTTACAGCAAAATTTAACGGTCAAACCATTACCTTAACCGAAAAAGCAGATATAAACGGCGGTGATTCAACCTTTAGCGGTCAATTCACGCTGCCTAGCGGACACTTTGTTGACCGCAATTTAGGCAAAGTAACCTTTACAGGCAAGCACGGCGGTTGGAGCGAAACCTTTTCTTCAGGCATTATCACCTGCAAAAAGGAAGAGGTTGTAGTAGACTTTGACCCCAATGCAACCCCATCTGGCGGTAATTATATAAATGTTGGGTCAGGTATTATTGCTGAAATTGTCGCCTTTCAGGCTGAAACCTTTAACGGCACAGACAAAACCGATAAATCCCGTCCGTACAACAACTACCTGCCCGAAGGTACAGTTGATTACTGCAAAGCAGAACTTAGGGATATTGATGACGAAAGCGGACGCAAGCTTGTAACAATGCGCTGCGGCCGACAGGTTTACCTTGAAAAACGCCGCAGCCCTTATAAGGATTTTACAGTAGTTACCAAGCAGTATGTAGGCACCCTGCCCGACCACAACGAATTATCGGTTGCAAGCTTTGATATTGAAGGTCACCACACAACCCTAGTGCTTGACACCGACTGGAAAGCTCCATTCTTGTTCGAACTTAAGGACCAAGCCTATAACAGCAACTTTACGGTTAATAACGTGACTTTCAACTATGTAGATATTACATTTTGCTATGCCAGCGTTTTTGAAGGTGAAATTACTATACCCGATGACCATCCCCTATTTTCCGACGTTAAAATAATAAAAAATGAAAAAACTAAGGATTACACCTTGCGTCTTTTCCTTAAAAAGCAGGGTGCCTTTTACGGTTGGGACGCTTATTATAACGAAAATAACCAGCTTTGTTTTAAATTCTTAAATCCAACAAAGGTGGTTGAAGCTGATAACGAATATGGTGCCGACCTTACAGGCGCAGTTATTTTAATTGACGTTGGTCACGGCGGAAAAACCGATACAGGCTCTTGCAATGGTAAGCAAACTGAAAAACAATGGAATTTAACCCTTGCACAAACTATTAAGCGCGAGCTTGAAAGCATTGGCGCAACAGTTTATATCACACGCACCACCGACGTTGAGCAATTATCCGATTACAAAATGAATTTGCTTAAGGATTTAAAGCCCGATTATTGCATAGCCATTCACCACGACGGTAATAATTCTACCTCGCTTAACGGCTTTGGCTCATATTATTATCAGCCATATTCTAAAGCGGCGGCACAAATAATGGAAAATCACAATTCAAACCTAACTGTAAACGGCAATAAGGTTTATAAAAACACCTCGCTTAAATGGCATTACTATTTTATGGGTAGAGTCAGCGTTTGTCCCGTTGTGCTTACCGAAAACGGTTATATGACCAATAAAAATGACCTTAATAATATAACCAATATGAACGTAAACAATGCCAAAGCAAAAGCAATTACCGCAGGCATTGCCGAATATTTTTTGAGTATTCAGTAAAATTTAGTAAAGGATAAATGTTATGAATTTTACATCAATTGATAACAAGGGGCTTGTTGAAGGCTTTTGCCTTATCAAAACCATCGACCGCAAAACCTCATCTAAGGGTGACAGCTATTTGGATATGACCTTGGGTGACAGCGACGGTGAAATTAATGCAAAGCTTTGGCGCTACGTGCCCGAGCTTCACGGTGAATATGAAGCCAACCAAATTGTAAAGGTTAGGGGCATTATTTCAGAATATAACGGTAACGACCAGTTAAAAATTGAACGTATTCGCCACACAAGTGTTGAGGATAACGTAAAGGCTGAGGATTTTGTAAAATCAGCTGATTATTCGGGCGAGCAAATGTTTAACGAGTTATTAGGTATTGCAAGCAATTTTAAGGACGATGACCTTAAAACAATTGTAACCGCCATTTTGAACGACAACCGCCAAAGAATACTTTATTGGCCTGCCGCATTTAAGCTTCACCACGCAGTACGTGGCGGTTTATTGCTTCACACACTTTCAATCGTTCGTTTAGCACAGGCTGTTTGCAAGCTTTACACCTTTGTGGATGAAGAACTTTTAATTTCAGGCGCAATTCTCCATGACATTGCAAAGCTGCAGGAATATACCGTTGCCGACAGCGGAATTGCTACGGGCTATTCGGTTGAGGGCAACCTTTTAGGACATTTAACAATGGGCGCAATGGTGGTAAACGAATATGCCAAAAAGCTTGGCATCAACCCCAAAACCGCAATGCTTATTGAACATATGCTTATTTCTCACCATGGTGAGCCTGATTTTGGCGCAGCAGTACGCCCCGGCTTTATTGAAGCCGAATTATTGTCCGAGCTTGACCTTATGGATTCACGCGTTTATGAAATGAAGGAGGCAGTTGAAGCCACCGCCCCCGATGACTTTACAGGTCGTCTTTGGGCAATGGACAACCGCAAGCTTTATAACCATAACCGCACTGATATTAAAAGCAAAACCAAAATTTTTTAATTTGAAAGGTGATTATAATGAAAATTACAAAAGATATGATTATTGGCGAAGTATTAGATATTGATACCGGCTGTGCACAGTATTTCATTGAAATTGGTATGCACTGTCTTGGTTGCCCCTGCTCACGCGGTGAGACCATTGAACAGGCTTGTCAGGTACACGGCGCTGACTGCGACGCCTTACTCCAAAAATTAAACACTTACTTTGCTGATAAGTAATGAAACCGTTGAGTCAAAGACTTGAAACCATTGCCACCCTTGTACCTATCGGTGCAAGGGTGTGTGATATTGGGTGCGACCACGGCTACCTTGCTATATACTTACGCCTAAAGGGTATTGCCAAAACCGTAATTGCGGCAGACCTTAATGAATTACCACTTGAACGTGCGCGTAAAAATATTGAAAAGCTTAATGCCGACAATATTGATCTACGTCTTTGCGACGGTCTGGCAGGTATAGAAAAAGATGAAGTTGACACCGTAATTATTGCAGGTATGGGTGGTAACGTTATTGCAGGTATTGTTGAACGCTGTGACTTTGCAAAAAGTGATGCTTTGACATTTATTTTACAGCCCACCACCTCTGCCGAAGTGTTACGTGAATTTTTGTGCAAAAACGGGTTTGACATTGTTAGCGAAACCGTAGTTTATGAAAACGATAAGCTTTATTCGGTTATGGTTGTAAAATTCAAAAACCAAGCAAAAGCTTACCCTAACGGTTTTTATTACATAGGCAAGATTGCACCCAACACCGAAGACGGTGTAAAATATATTAAAAAACAGCAAAAACGGCTTTTTGAAGCATCAAAAGCCCTAGAAAACATAAAAGAAAAACAAGCTGAATATTCAAGCTTTAAATCGGCTTACGATTATATTGCAAAAATTTTAACGGAGTAATTTTATGCCATTTGACGGTGCCTTTTTACATTGTATGTCAAACGAGCTAATGGATGCGCTTGACTGTCACGTTGATAAAATATACCAGCCCTCAAAAGAGGAACTGGTCTTTTTGTTGCGCAAAAAAGGCTTTGTCAAACGGCTTTTAATTAATATAAAATCAGGCAGTACAAGGGTGCAATTTACCGAAAATAAATTTGAAAATCCCGAAAAACCGCCTATGTTTTGTATGCTTATGCGCAAGCACCTTTTAAGCGGTAAGCTTATACGCATAACACAGCCCGACCTTGAAAGAGTTCTAATTTTCACCTTTTCAAGTATGAACGAAATGGGTGACATACAGGAACTTCAGCTTATTTGTGAGCTTTTATCGGGTAGTGCAAATATTATTTTAGCTAACAGTGATTTTAAAATAATTGACTGCCTTAGACACAGCGACATTGAAAGCTCGACGCGTCTATTATTACCGGGTGCCACCTATACCCTTCCCCCGCGACAAGAAAAATTAAACCCCTTAGCCTGTGAATTTAAAAAGATTGAAGAACACCTTAAAACCGCAACCTTACTTCAAACAATTGACGGCTTTTCACCCCTAATTTGTCGCGAAGTTGAGGAAAACAATAATCTTCTAAAGATTATTAATAAGCTTGAAGACGGTGGTGTACCAACACTTGTTTTAAAACCTGACGGTTCTCCGCTTGATTACAGTTTTACCGAAATCACACAGTACGGTGACAGCTATGAAAATAAAATTTTCAACAGCTTCAGCAGCCTTTTAGATGAATTTTACACATCTAAAGATATTACCAATCGTATAAACCAAAATGCCCGTGATATTATAAAACTTATAACAAACCTTAAAGCCCGTACAGAACGCAAGCTTGCATTAAGACTAAACGACCTTAAAAAATGTGAAAACCGTGAAGATTTACGCATTTATGGCGAGCTTATAAAGGCTAATTTACACCTCATACCTCAAGGAGTAAGCTTTGCCGAGGTGCCAAATTACTACGACGAAGACCTTAAAAATATTCGTATTCCGCTTAACCCCGCTATTTCCCCGTCAGCGAATGCAAACAAATATTTTAAGGATTATAAAAAGACCTACACTGCCGAAGAAACACTTTTAAAGCTTACCGAAGGTGATAAAGAGGAGCTTATTTATTTTGATTCGGTACTCGAAAGTATCGGGCGCTGTCGCGACCTTTCGGATATTAATGAAATTCGCGAAGAGCTTAGTGAAGCAGGCTATATAAAGCAACAGGCAAACCGTAAAAAACAAAAACCAAAAAATGAATTTAAAGAATTTACGTCCATTGAAGGTTATAAAATTTTAGTGGGTAAAAATAACCGCCAAAACGATTATTTGACCACAGTAATAGCCGACAAGGGTGATTTATGGTTTCACACAAAAAATATACCTGGTAGCCACGTTATTGTTTTTTGCAGCGGTAATGAGGTAAGCAACGAAACCATTTTACAGGCAGCTACCCTTGCAGCCCAAAACTCAAAAGCACAAAATTCCACACAGGTGCCTGTAGATTACACCCCCATTAAGTTTGTTAAAAAGCCAAACGGCGCTAAGCCCGGTATGGTAATTTACACCACCAACAAAACAGTTTATATCAACCCGAAGGGAGATGCTTTAATTTGAATATAGGCGTTTCTACCTCATCACTTTATCCCCTTGAAACCGAACTAGCACTAGAAAGAATCGGTAAAGCAGGGGTTAAAAATGCTGAGGTGTTCTTTAACTGTGAGGGCGAACTTAAACCCGCTTTTATTGATATGCTTTGCGATATAAGGGACGAATACGGCATTAATATAACCTCGGTACATCCTACTAATTCTTTGGCCGAATCGTTTTTGCTGTTTTCGGAATATGACCGACGCTTTTACGAAGGTATCGATAAATTCGCCCGTTATTCTGAAATAGCGGCTGAGCTTGGTGCTAAATATATCATTATGCACGGCGGCAAAAATAACGGTATTTTATCTGATGAAGAATATTGCGAACGCTATATGCAGTTAAACGCCGAAACCTTAAAAAACGGCATATATGTTTTACAGGAAAACGTTGCGAACTTTCGTGCCCGTGACCGTGAATTTTTGCGCTCAATGTGCGATATTTTAGGTGATAACGCCAAGTTTTGCTTTGACGTTAAACAGGCTGTACGTTCTGGCTATGACCCATTAGATTTAGCCGAAGAATTTGCACCACACATAATGCATTGCCATATAAGCGATCACTCGGTTTCAAGTGACTGCCTTTTACCCTTTAACGGCGGTTTTGACTTTAATAGTTTTTTTGATTTAATGTCAAAAAGCAATTATAACGGTGCTTTTATTATTGAAGTTTACAAAAATGCATATAGAAGCTACAATGAAATTTATGCTTCTTATAACAAATTTTCCAATAATAAAATTTAATTATTGCTTTTTTATTTTATGTATTATATAATCATTTATATTGATGGCTTTTGTTAGCTTTCAAATAACTGCAAAGGATGTGTACTGTGACTAATCTTACGTATAGAGATTTATTAAATCTTTTTTTAAGAAACATCATCATAATTGTAATTTCTGCAATCGTTTGCGGTACTGCTGCATTCGTTTATTGCGAAAACTTCACTGATGAAAAATACCGTGCAAGCGGTTCTATTTTATCTACAAACGGTGGTATTGGTAATCAAACCTCTACATCGGGTGTACAAAATACCGACATTGCCGCTTCAGTAAACCTTTTAAACACAATTAAGGACTTACTTAACGATTCACCTGAAATTTATAAGCAGCTTGCTAAAAAAATCGATAACAAATATACTTATTTGCAATTGATGAATGCCGCTACAATTGACAACAAAAGCGACCAATCCTTAATTCTTAACGTATCGTTTGTACTTAACAGCCGTAAAGAAGCAATTGAAGTAACAAATATGTTTTTGGAACTTTGCCCCGAATTTATTGCTTCAAAAATAACTGGTACAGAGGTTAGGATTACTGCCGAAAGTTATTCAGCAACTAAAACTTCACCGAAAACCGCAAGCACAACTGCTTTGGCGGCAGTTGTGGGTGCCGTACTTTGCTTTGCTGTTGTTATTTTTGTTACATGCATTAATGTTACAATTAAATCGGATGAAGACTTTGCAATGCACTATAACATACCCGTTTTAGGCAATATTCCCGATTTTTCTATTACAAACAATTCTAATAACAAAAACACTTCCAAGGCAAAGACAAGAACAAGGAGATAAAAAATGGCAAATAATTCAAACAAAATGGCTAACAATCTTGTTATGTCTGATATTCGTCAAAGAGTAACCTTTTCTATTGTCGAATCGTATAAAAATATAAGAACTAATATTATTACATTAATGGATAAAAAGGATGCTAAAGTTTTAGCAATTACTAGCCCTAACGCTTCTGAAGGCAAATCAACAACCGCATTAAATATTGCCATTACGCTTTCCCAGCTTGATAAAAAGGTTTTAATCATTGATACTGACGCTTACCGCCCATCACTTCATAAAAAATTAAAAATTACAAACTCCATTGGACTTTTAGATGTTCTTACGGACCAGTCCAACCTAAAACAGGCTATACATCAGCATAATGAATTTCTTGATATTATAACCTGCGGTTCTAACGCACCTAAGCCATCTGAACTTATGAGTTCACAAAAATTTGATGAACTTTTGGCTAAATTAAAGGATGAATACGATTACATTATTTTAGATGCCCCACCGGTAAACCCTGTTTCAGATGCTTTGGTTATTGCACAAAAGGCTGATGCAGTTATTATGGTTATACGTGCTGCTGTTACAACACATGATGCCTTTAGAAAAGCTAATAAAGCATTGGAAGTATTAGATATCGCTATTGACGGTGTAATAATCAATGGTTCAGACCCACGTCCGAAGGGCTATTACAAGAGCAAATATAGCTATTATAAGAGCGAAAAATCTTATTATTAAAATTTATTAAAATGCGGGAGAATTTTTCTCCCGTTTTTTAATATTATTAATTTGAAAGGTGGCGAAACCTTGCTTTTAGATATTCACTCACATATTTTACCTAATGTTGATGACGGCGCAAAAAGCCTAGAAGCTGCTTTGGAACTTCTCAAGCTTATGCAACAGCAGGGTATTACAAATGTTATTGCAACACCTCATTTTTACCCTCACGACGACACTATTGAAGCCTTTAAAGAACGTATATATAATTCATATAACCTTTTATGTGAATCAAAAGATAAGCTTCCTAATATTATTTTGGGGTGTGAATTGTTTTATTTTAACGGCATTTCTAAAAGCGAATTTATAAGGGAATTCACCATTGGTGGCAGTAATTATCTTTTGCTTGAGCCAAACCCATATATGCTTTCAAAAAAACTGATGGATGAAATTCTATATTTAAAAAACGAGCTTCACATTATTCCAATTATTGCTCATATTGAAAGATACCACACCTGTAAAGGATACAAAACCTTTTTAAAATTTGTTAAAGAAAATAAAATTTTAACACAGGTGAATTCCGCATCTTTTTTTGACAAAAGCTATAACCGAATTATAAAGAAGCTATTTAAGGAGAAAATCATAACCTTTATAGCAACTGACACTCATTCTATGCGTCGTCCACCTATGATGGATGTCGCCCTTTTAGAAATTGAAAAACGCTTTGGTTCTAATGAAAAGCGACGTATAATATCAAATCTTGAAATCCTTTACAATAACATAACAGCTGAGGCTATGAATAATGAAATCAACCACACTGAATATTTGTAAAAACGGCGATATAACCTATATTACCTTTCCCAAACTTGAAGCCACAGGTCTTGTGCGTCATATTTTTTCCACCAAGCTTGGTGGTGTAAGCCCCTACCCTTACGGTCCAATGAATATGAGCTTTACACATGATGCGCGTGAAAATGTTATTAAAAATTACGAGCTTTTATGCGGATGTGTAGGTATTGATACAAACCATTTAGTTTTAAGCAAGCAAACCCACACCAATAACGTAAAGGTTGTTGACAAAAGCCATTGTGGTAAGGGATATACTAAGGAGTCGTTTCAGGATATTGACGGGCTGATTACTAACCAGTCTGGTGTTGCGCTTGTAACACAATATGCTGACTGCACACCATTAATATTTTGCGACCCCGTAAAAAAGGTTATTGCCACCTCACATTCAGGCTGGCGTGGCACCGTGCAGGAAATCGGCAAGGTAACTGTTGAAAAAATGCAGCAGGAATTTGGCTGTAACCCCGCCGATATTATTGCTTGCATAGGCCCTTGCATTTCCAAATGCTGTTACGAGGTTGACACCCCTGTATATGATGCATTTGAAAAGCTTGAATACCTTAATTTAAACAAAATCTTTACCGATAAGGGCGGCGGAAAGTATTGGCTTGATATGGTGGAAGCCAACAAGCAAATTCTTTTAAATACAGGTATTAAATCGGAAAATATGGACGTTTCCGATTTATGCACAAACTGCAATAGCGACATCCTACATTCTCACCGTGCTACTAAAGGTCAACGTGGTACAATCGGCGTAATTATTGAACTTAGATAGAAAAAATCCGTCAGTAAAAACTGACGGATTTTTATTATTTAATAAACTGCTTATATCCATTACCATATTTAACGGCATTTGAAACACGGCTTAAGGTTGCCGACGAAATATCAGTAGCTTCGATTACCTGATTATAAGTTTTGCCCTGAAGTAAAAGCCTTGCAGCCATTAAACGCTGTGTCATTTGTTCAATTTCGTTTTTTGTGCAGAGGTCAGCAAATAAAAGTTCCATATCCTCTGTATTTTCAATTGATGCCAAAAGTTCGAAAAGCTCATTAACCATATTTTCACTTATTTTTTCAGGAGCCATTACAATCACCTTATATTTCGTTTGATTTATTTAAGAAATTTCTTGTCTTTTCGGATTGTGGGTTATCAAACACCTCTTCAGGTGTACCAATTTCTTCAATAACGCCGTCAGCCATAAAGATTACCTTATCCGAAACGTTTTTCGCAAAATCCATTTCGTGTGTTACAATAATCATCGTGCTGTCCTGTCCTTTAAGACCTTTAATAACCTTTAAAACTTCACCTGTAAGCTCAGGGTCAAGTGCTGACGTAGGCTCATCAAAGCACAAAATTTGTGGATTCATTGCAAGTGCTCTTGCAATTGCAACACGCTGTTGCTGACCGCCCGATAACTGACAGGGATAAAAATTTAATTTTTCGGTAAGTCCAACCTTTTCGATAAGGCGCTTTGCATTTTCTTCAATTTCTTCATTTGTGCCGCGCTTTAAAAGCTTTGGCGCAAGGGTAACGTTTTCCAAAACGGTATACTGCGGGAACAAATTAAAGGACTGAAAAACCATACCAAAATGTAAACGGTTTTCGCGAATTTCAGTATCGGTATATTTACGAAGGCTGCCGCCGTCGTAAATTACTTCACCGTCAACCGAAATTGTACCCTCTTCAGAAAATTCCAAAAAGTTTATACAACGAAGAAGGGTTGTTTTACCACTTCCCGATGAGCCGATAATTGACAAAACCTCGCCCCTTTCAAGAGAAAAGCTGATATCCTTTAAAACTTCATACTTACCGAAGCTCTTTTTAATGTTTTTAATTTCTAAAAATGCCATTTGTCAGTCCCCCTTAACTCTTGAAGTAATCGAGTTTTTTCTCAACTCTGCCAAGAACAATTGTAAGTATACCAACAAACAAAAGATAGAACACGCCTGTATAGAATAGTGGCCATACAAGTGCCTGTGTTGCGGCAAGCTCTTTAGCCTGTTTAATAATTTCACAAACCAAAATGCAGTTAGCAAGGGCTGTATCCTTAATAAGTGTAATAATTTCGTTTGACATTGGGGGAACAATGCGCTTTATAACCTGCTTAAGCACAATTTTTCTGAATATCTGGGATTTAGTAAGACCCAACACATATCCTGCTTCATACTGTCCCTGTGAAATACTTTCAATACCGCCACGGTAAATTTCCGAAAAATAGCATGCATAGTTAATGGCAAAGGCTATAAGCACTGCTACAATTCGACCCGTGTCCGAAATACCGTATTCCAAAAAGAAATAACGGTCAATTTTAGCAAACAGCGGAAATTCAAACAAAAGCCCGGGAACATAATAGATTATAAATATTTGAAGCATCAAAGGAATACCCCTGACAATCCAAACAAATACTTTAGAAACTGCTTTAAGTGGCTTGAATTTACTCATCGAACAAAAGGCTATAGGTAAACCAAGCGGTGCGCCGCAAAGCAGCGTCACCGCAAAGATTAGCAAAGATATTTTAAAGCCTTCCAAAAGAAATAGGGTTACTTGTAAAAAGGTCATTATATATCTCCGAAATGTTTAATTATTTTACTTGATCAGAATAATCAAGAATAGTGGTGTTAAGTACTTCATACTCTTCAGCAATCTTCTTAATTGTGCCATCTTCAGCAAGTTTAACGAGTTGTTCGTTTACTTTAGCAGTAAGCTCGCTGCCCTTTTTGAAGCCGATTGCATAATATTCAACATCAGATGAAAGGTCGTCAACGATTTGGAGGTCTGCATAGTTACCTTTACCACAGTAGCTCTTAGCAAGCTGAGCGTCAAGAACTGCAAAATCAGCTGTCATAGCGTTTACTTCGTTTAAGCAGTCAGTCTGCTTAGGGCAACCCTTGAAGTTTGCACCGTCGAAAGACTTAAGATATGTTTCACCGGCAGAACCGCCTTCAGCAGCACCTGTCTTACCCTTGAGGTCCTCAGCCTTAGTAATACCGCTGTCTTTCTTAACAACGATTACCTGACGGTTTTCCATATAGTTGTAAGAGAAGTCAACCTTTTTAGAACGTTCAATGCCATCATCGTCATCTTTAACGTTGCAGGTAAAGCCGTTCCATACACAGTCGATTGTGTTAGAGTTAAGGTCGGTATATTTGCTATCCCAGTCAATTTCCTGGAACATTACTTCATATCCAAGGCCTTCGAAAACTGCTTTTGCAAGGTCGGTATCAAAACCGATAAGGGTTTTGCCATCTTTATCAAAATAGTTCATAGGTTCATAAATTGTATAACCAACAACAATGGTTTCTTTTTTGGGTTCCTTTGCGCCGCAACCAGCGAAGCAAGCAACGATGAGGGTTAGTGTCATAAGTAAAGCAAGTAATTTTTTCATTTTTAATTTCTCCTTAAAATGTTTTTGTTTTTTATAAATTTGTGTAAGTTTTGCGCACTTTAGAAATTTAGTTAAGTAAAGTGAGCCGTTAAAAAAATAAAAAGTATTCAGTTTAGTTTCGGTGGACTTTCATATCTTTTTTCCTCCATGCGCTGTATCGATGGTGTTATTATACTTCACTTCGATAAAGTTGTAAAGTGTTTTTTTACAATTTTTTAAAGTTTGTGCACTTCATATAACTAAAGAGCTAAAGTATTGGCATTTTACACAACAAAAAACAGTCATTTTATAGTTTTAATTGGTTTTGCGACCCTTCACTGTAACAAAACTATTGTTATTTTAATGTATTTATGTTATACTTATTATATATGTAAAAAATCGTATGCTCCCTGAAAGGAAAGTATATCATGGATATAAACACTATTAAAGAAAGGGTCAAGGATTTTGTTTGCGGCAAGCTTCCCCATTTTTTAAAAGAAGTGCTTCCAAGTTATTTCAAAAATAATTTTGAAATAACCGCAACCAAAACCTCGAAATTAATCGGCGCAATATTATGTCTTGCGGGTATTTTATTGGTTATCTTTAGTATTAATACCTATAATACGTTAAGTATTTCAACCCGTTGGATAATTATGGCGCTGGATTTGGCATTACCCTTTGTAATAGGCACGGTTACAATCTTCAGGCTTAAAATCAACCATAACCTTACACGGCAAATACTCGGTTTTATTGTTTTGCTTTTAATGCCGCTTTTAACCATCACCGTTACCGAATGTCTAAACGGTAAATTTATCGGTGATATGGTTCCTCTAGGTCTTTTCGGTAATTATATTATAATACTAGTTTTCTATTTTATTTCATTTGCAATTTCAGGCAACTTTGCTGTTACCTTTACCTCTGTAAATGCTGTAATAATATGCCTTGCGGTTGCCCACCACTATGTTATGGAATTCCGCGGTACCCCATTTCAGCCAATGGACTTTTTAAGCATTGGCACAGCTGCAGGTGTTGCAGGCACCTATAACTTTGCCCCCAATTATAAGCTTATAACCGCAGTTTTCATATCTATTATTTTGCTTATATGCACACTTAAAATGCGTACGCCTAAATTCAATTTAGCAACCGCTATTGTTTCGCGTTCGTTTATGGCAACCTTTGCGTCGGTTTTATTAATACTTTTTTATGGTACAAGCGTTTTTGCCGATTTAGGTATAAAGCCTGACTTTTGGAATCAAGCCCGCGGTTATAAAAATTACGGCTTTGTTTACAATTTCTTTGTTAACACAAAATATTTGTTTATGTCCGAGCCGAACGATTACGACCCCGATAAAATTAAGGATTATATTGACCAAACGGTTGAACCTGACGGAAATAAAGACCCCAACAAAGTAACCCCCAACGTTATTTGCATTATGAATGAATCCCTTTCGGATTTACGGGTGCTTGGCAATTTGCAAACCAACCTTGACTACATGCCCTTTATGAACAGTCTTACCGAAAATACCGTTAAGGGCAATTTGTTTGTTCCTGTTATCGGTGCAGGTACCTCGAATACCGAATTTGAATTTTTAACAGGTCATTCTACCCATTTCTTGCCGTCGGGCAGTAACGCATATATGCTTTACGTTAAAAACCCAATGGCTTCCCTTGTGTCAACTATGAAGGCACAAAACTATTCTGCTTGGGCTTTTCATCCCTACCTTGCAAATGGTTGGAACCGACCAACAGTTTACAGCAACTTCGGTTTTAATAAGTTCACCGCTTTGGAAGACATTTTCGATATGTCACTTTGGGAACGCTATCAGGCAAACGGAAACGATGCAAACTACCTTCAAAGCCTTGTTGACCTTAATTACCCCGGTTCAAATATGCTTTTGCGACAATATATCAGCGATGACTATAATTTCGACCTTTTAATTGATGATTTCGAAAAACGTGATAAAAAGCAGCCATATTTTGCGTTTAATGTTACTATGCAAAATCACGGCGGATATTCAATGAGCTGTGTAAACTTTAACGAAGCAATTTACGCAACCTCTACCACAAAGGCATATAACCGTGCAAACAAGTATTTATCGCTTGTGCGCGCAACCGACACCGCCTTTAAGGAGCTTATTGAATACTTTTCTAAGGTTAAAGAGCCAACTGTAATTTGTATGTTCGGCGACCATCAGCCCACTGTTGAAACCAACTTTATTGCCGAAGTTATGGGTGTCAAGGATATTGACAACCTTACCATTGAGGATGAGCAAAAGCGTTACACCACACCCTTCTTTATTTGGGCAAATTACGATATTGAGGAAAAGATGATACCCCGTCTTAGCGTAAATTACCTTTCTTCATTAGTGCTTCAAACCGCAGGGCTTGAGCTTACCGAATATAATAAATACCTATTAAAATTATCCGAAACCTTGCCTGTAATAAACACAGCAGGCTATATCGATGCTGAAGGTAATTATTATAAGTGGAGCGATACTTCACCTTATACCGATATTATTAAAGAATATGAAAAAATTCAGTATAACTGTATTTTTGACCAAAAAAATATTGACACTGACGTATTCTTTATAAAAGACTATATCCACGAAGCTACCGACCTTTCGAGAAAAGAGTAATATAAATGATTAACACTACCCTTTGCTATATTGAAAAAGACGGCAAATATTTAATGCTTCACCGCGTCAAAAAAGTAAATGACTTAAACCAAGACAAATGGATAGGTATTGGTGGCAAGTTTGAAGATAAGGAAAGCCCCGAGGAATGTATGCTACGCGAAGCGTATGAGGAAACGGGACTAACTCTTATAAAACCCGAATATCGCGGGATATTAACCTTTGTGTCGGATAAATGGCCAACCGAATATATTCACCTGTTTTATGCGAATAACTTTTCGGGTGAGTTAATTGACTGTAACGAAGGTAATCTTGAATGGGTAGCAATTCAAGATATTTATTCTCTACCGCTTTGGCAGGGCGATAAAATATTTTTAAAGCTTATTGAAGCAAAAGCGCCTTTCTTTTCACTTAAACTTCAGTACAAAGGTGAAGAACTTATAAACGCTGTTTTAAACGGTGAAAAAATAGTATAACAAAACGCGACGGAAATTCCGTCGCGTTTTTGGTATATATATGTTCAAATTATAGTTTGTAGGGATGTTTGATTAGTTGCACTTCGTAGGGGCGAACTGCGTTCGCCCGTAAATGAATGTAGATTGCTAGCGGGCGAACACAGTTCGCCCCTACGAATATGCAATCTAATTTGTACAATAATTCCGAATTACACATTACGAATTCCAAATTTCGCGTCAGCGATAAACCCCAATTTATTTATCTCATAAACGTATTAATGAATTCATTATCATCTGCTGTGAAAATCATTTTTTCTTTAGTTTTTGGGTGGTCAAATGTTAAGCGGTACGACATAAGCGCAATATTTTCATAATCGGCTGTACTGCCGTATTTTTTATCCCCAAGCAGTGACATTTTACGTGATGAAAACTGCACCCTTATTTGATGGGTACGACCAGTGTGCAAAAGCACCCGTACAAGCGATTTTTGCCCGTCGGTTTTAAGGCGTTCAAATTCCAGCTTGGCTTCCTTAACACCCTTACGCATACGGTTTACTACAAAGGATTTATTTTTTCGGCTGTCCTTAAACAGTAAGTCAACCATTTCACCCTTTTCGTCAGGTATACCGTTAATAACCGCAAGGTATTCCTTTTTAAAGCGGTGCTCGGCTATATCTCGTGAAAGCTGACCTGCTGCAAGCTTGGTTTTAGCGTAAACCATTACGCCCGTAACGCCTTTATCAAGTCGGTGAAGGGGGTAAATTTCACAACCGTATGTTTTTGAAAGCTCAGTTATCATACTCATACCGCCACTACTGTCAGCCTGTGATAAAATACCAACAGGTTTAACACAAACCACAATATAATCGTCCGAATATAATATATCCACGCTTTCACCGCCTTTATAAATACTTATACCATAACAGTATACGGTTTGCAAGTTAACAAAACAACATTTTTTGTATTAAAACGATTTATTTTATTTACATTTTGGCTGTTTTATGATAAAATAGCCCTATAATTTTTACGGCAAAGGAAGTTTTAAATGAATATTGTTGTTGCACAGTCGGGCGGTCCTACCTGCGCTATTAACGCGTCACTTTTAGGTGTTTTCCGCCACGCCACCAAGTACGAAGAAATTGGCACTGTTTACGGTTCGGTAAACGGTATTGAGGGTTTAATTTTAGATAATTTAGTAAACCTTTGTGACATTATTGCAGATGATGAGGATGTTGAGCTTATCCGTCAAACCCCATCAACTGTGCTTGGCTCCTGCAGGTATAAGCTTCCTGATTTTAAGGCTGATAGGACAGTTTTCGAAACCATTACCGCCAACCTCAAAAAGTACGGGATAGGTGCTTTTTTCTATATCGGTGGTAACGATTCGATGGATACTGTCATGAAGCTTGATGATTATTTTAAAGCAAATAACATTGATATAAAAGCAATTGGTATCCCCAAAACCATTGATAACGATTTACCCATTACCGATCACACCCCAGGCTTTGGCTCTGCCGCAAAGTATGTTGCCACCACCATGCAAGAAATTATTCGCGACAGTAGCGTATATTCAAGCAAGTCGGTAACTATTGTTGAAATTATGGGACGTGACACAGGCTGGCTTACCGCTTCATCGGCTGTTTTACGTCAAAACGGTGAGGTTGCGCCCCATCTTATCTATTTGCCCGAAGCACCCTTTTCAGTTAAAAAGTTTTTAAGTGACGTGCGCGAAGCACAGCAAAAGCATTATGCAGTTATAGTTGCGGTATCGGAAGGTGTTTCACTTGATGCAGACGATTTTCAGTCGGGTAAGGTAGATAACTTCGGACATAAATATTTATCCGGTGTGGGTAAAGCACTTGAAAAAATCGTATCACAGGAAATTGGCTGTAAGGTACGTTCAATTGAGCTTAACGTAATGCAACGCTGCTCCTCACACTTAAGTTCAAAGCGTGATATCACCGAAGCCGAACGTATAGGCGGTGCGGCTGTTAAAACCGCACTTGACGGTTTTTCAGGTAGAATGATGGTATATAAACGTGTAAGAAACCACCCTTATAATATGCGCATTGAACACGTTGACGTAAGAGAGGTTGCAAACAAGGTTAAATACTTCCCGCTTGAATGGATTAACGAAACCCAAAATAACGTAACCAACGATGCAATTGAATATTGTATGCCCCTTATTCAAGGCGAACAAAATTTTATTATGAAAAACGGTTTGCCAAAGCATTACGTTTTACGCTTTGCCCTTTCACACGACAAACGCAAAGGTAAAATTGAATAATATATTAAAAATCCAAGTCCAAAAAAGGACTTGGATTTTTTGGTGCACCTGACAGGAATCGAACCTGCACTTCCGTGAAGAAATATGGACCTGAACCATACGCGTCTGCCA